>JAQVRW010000200.1 GCA_028700875.1 Candidatus Zixiibacteriota bacterium
GGCCCGGCCGAATTCCGGGACGACTTCCTCGCGCCGGATGAACCCGATGCGGCCGCCGACCGCCCCCGGCGCGCGGGGGATGAAACTGGCGGCGATTTCGGCGAAATCCTTGCCCTCCAGGGCCTGGAGACGAGCTTCCTCCGCCAATTGCTTGATGGAATCATCCGTCCGCTGGGAGACCTTGAATTTGACCAGGATATGAGCCAGCCGGACTTTGCCGGGCATCTCCGGCAGGGAATCTTTATGTCGGGCGAAGAAATCGTCCACCTCTTGCCGCGATACCGTTATCTTGCTCAACTTGGCGTTGATGATCTTCTGCTTGAGGATCTGGTCGCGGATCTCCGGGCGGTACCGTTTCTCCAGCGAATGCTTGGTCAGCCCCTCGCGCTGCAATTGCTCCACGAAAGCCTCTTCCGAGGGAAACCGCGAGGCCAGCGAGGCGATATGTTCATCCAGCCCGGCCTGAACTTCCGCATCGCTGGCGGTGATCGATGTGTCGTCCTTGGCCGCCAAAAGAATCAATTCGTCGTTGATCATCTGTTGCAGCATGTCGCGGGCCACTTTATTGGGGTCGATGCCGCTTTGATCTCCCGCCGACAGCATGTACATCTGGACCTGATTGGTCAGCTCGGACGACAGTATGACCCGGTCGCCGACGGCCGCGATGATTTTCTCCACCGTTTCCGCGCCGATCGGGGTGCAAACGAGCACGGCCCCAATAATCATCAGGGCCGTGCCGAATATCGTTGTTCTCATATCCGCCTAATTGGTCTGGGTGGTGTCGCGAGACACGTACTTTTCCTTGTCTATGCTCTTGGCCAGCGCGTCGTCGTAGACTTCGATCGTGATCCGCTTGCGCATCTCCTTGATCCAATCATTGTACAACGAATCGCCCTTGGCTTTGCTGAGAACCTCGACGATGCGACCCTTGACCAGATTGAAGGGTTGCAGCTCGGGTTCCAGGCGCTGCTTGACCCAAACGACCGAGAAGCGGCCGAGACTCCGGATCGGGCCGGCGACGTCGCCCGCCTTCAGGTTAACCACCGCGTCGAACAGCTCGGGGTATTGGGTCCGGGTCATGACTCCCAATTCGCCGGCGGCTTCCCGTTTGCCGGGACGCAACGTCTCGCGGGCGGCGATATCCTTGAACTGCTGTTCCGTCCGGATCGTGCTGCGGTATTTCATCGCCATGCCGCTGTCGGCCACCTGGATTTCGATCAGATTGAACCGCAGGGGGGAGGTGAAATCGGCCGGATGAGTGTCGTAGTACTCCTGGAGTTCACCCTCGTTGACATCGGCTCCGTAGGGGATGGAATCGTTGCGCATGACGTCGGCCATGGCCAATTCCTTGAACTTGCTCAACTTGTCCTTGTACTCGGGAGTATTTTCCAAACCTTCCGCTTTGGCTTCCAGCGTCAGAATATTCATGAACGACATCTGGAAGATCATTTCCTTGAGAGAATCTTCTTTATCGAAATCGGGCTGTTTATCCGGCGGCACGCGGCGGATGTTGGTCAGGTACTCGCCGATCGTCATCTGCCCGCCGGTGTAACGGCCCAGGATCAAATCCTTCTCTTCTTTGCTCAGTTGGTTGACATCAAAATTGTTCCGCCACCGGGGAGTGGTGCCGATGGTGTCGGGATACGTGTATTCCAATTTCTTGAGGATGAAATCACAGGTCGGTTTTTCCACCGTGATCGGATATTTCTTGTGCAACTCATCGGCATACGCCTGCAACAGGGTCCGTTTACGGCGTTCGGTAATGAGCGTACGGATTTGATCCTTGGCTTCGGTGTAGCTGGGCTGGTGTTCCACCTTGCGGCGATCGACCACCTTGATGACGTGATAGCCGAAATCGGTCTTCACCGGGGCCGAAACTTCGCCGGCCTTCATGCGGAACGCCGCCTCCTGGAAATTGTCCACCATTGATCCCCAGGTGAACCAACCCAGGTCCCCCTGATTGCGCTTGGCGCTGGGGTCGGTCGAATACTGGGTCGCCAGCTCCTCGAAATTGGCGCCGCTTTTCAGCTTGTTCAGGATATCCTGAGCGGTTGATTCGGAGTCGACCAGGATATGGGAGGCCTTGATCTCCTCCCCCATGCGCACGTACCAATCCTTGATCTCCGCCTCCGACGGCACCGCCTTGGACATGATATGCTTGTCGAACAATACGTCCAGGAGGAACTTGTCCTTCTCGCCGTCAACCACGCGCAAAACCTCTTCCTGGTTTCCCAGGTTGTGTTCGTACGCCCCGAGAATAAGCAGGTCCTGGTTGATCATGGTGTCCAACAGCCGCTTCTTTTCCGTCAACTCCTCGTCGGCGGAATTGAACTTGACCCCGAACCGATTCAGGATGTCATCGAGGTCCTGGGCATAAATCTTCCGGTCGCCCACTTTCGCGACCAATGTGCCTTCCTTCTTGCTGCAGCCGGACAGGGGAATCAACAGCGCTACGATCAGCAGGGGCAGAAGGATCATTACAGTTTTGCGTCTCATGGTTTCTCCTCAAGCTATCCACTTTGCCCGATATTCTACCTACCGAACACCCGGTAGTTCCGTCCGAAACGGACGGAATCACAAAATATAGACCCGGCAACCCGATGGGGCAAGACCTTTTTCCCTTCTTAACGGGTATGAGAGGGGATTGTCCCCTGAGAGTGGCGGACGCATCCGATACTTTGTCGGCCGTTTTTCGCCCAACTCCATTCGGGCGTATCGGTAACTGCTTCCGCGACATGGCATTGCCCCATGTTTCCAATGGGGCACGTCCTTTGCACCGGAATAATGACATGAGAGTCGGAGTGGACATAGCCACCTACCCGGTCATCAGGGCTGGCGACTTCTATTATCCCGCCGTGGCCTCGCTGCTATCAATTCTTCACTCCGGCGGGATCATAGTCATTTTCAAGTCCCAGGGCCTCATCAGCGAATATGAACAACTCCTCCTGGAAAAACTGGCCGCCGCCTTTCGCGGACGGATCATCGTCGCCGCCGACGGTCAAGGCACCGACATGCGCATCTCCTGATCCGACCGGGGAAGAAGCCATAACCGCCTGCCCGCGATGCGGGCATTCTCTGGAGCAATCCGGCGGTTTGCTGCTCTGTCCCCGATGCACCGATGCGCTTGGCGACCGCTTCGGAGCCTTGGCCCAATCTCTGGCCGATTTCACTGCCGATACCGACCGAATCGTGATTTCCTGCCCCGGAGCGACCCTCTATCTTCCCGACAGCGACCAGGTTACCGCGGGGGTCCACTTTTTCGATGGCAATGACCCCTTGCAGGGATACGAAATTATCGGGCACCCGGTCTATGGCTCCGCCCATGTCGCCCACCGTTGGGTCAAACGGCAGGACGCCCACCTCATCCGACGTTGCCAATCCTGCCAGGATTTGACCGTCCGGATGCGTCGCAAGGAAGGCCCCGACCTCTTTATTCCCAGCCGCCGACACCCTCGCCCCCAACGTTCATCCCGCCGTTATCCGTCACCGTAAAATACCGGACTGTCAGCCCCTTTCCACCCCGATCGGCTTTTGTAAAACATTGTCTTTTAAAAAGATAGCGTCATCTCTTTTTTGCCCGAAAGCTGTTTTTTTCTTGCCGATTATGGCACCAAAGGTTATCATGAATGGTTACAGTATGGAGATGCCGTTGAGTAAAAACGCCGCCCGTTTGGGCGATGTCATCGATGCCATCGTGGGCTCTTTGGGCCAGGGGAAAAATTTCCATGGCTGGCGAATGGTCTCGCGATGGCCGGAAATCGTGGGGCCGCAATTGGCCCGATGCTCACGCGCCGTGCGATTTGCTGATGGCATCCTGTATGTGGCCGTTACCGGCGATGCCTGGCGGCAGGAACTCGAAATGGATCTGGAACATATTCTCGGGAAGATTCACGCCCTGCCCGGTGGCAAGGCCGTGGAAAGAATCATCCTGAGGTCCGGATCGTACCTGGAGCATGATGATGAGCGAAATGACGGTTGAGGATAAAAAAGACAAAAACGGCGGTCAGAATTACGACGCCAATTCCATTCAGGTCCTGAAGGGACTGGAAGCGGTCCGTCGACGGCCGGCGATGTATATCGGCGATATCTCGACCCGTGGCCTGCACCATCTGGTCTATGAAGTCGTGGATAACTCGGTGGATGAGGCCATGGCCGGATTCTGCGACCAGATCGAAGTGACCATCCACCCCGACCAGTCGATCGAGGTCAGCGACAACGGCCGGGGTATCCCCGTGGACATGCATCCGACGCAGAAGAAGTCGGCATTGGAAGTGGTCATGACCATGCTGCATGCCGGCGGCAAATTCGAACATTCTTCCTACAAAGTCTCCGGCGGTCTGCATGGCGTCGGCGTTTCGGTGGTCAACGCCCTGTCGGCTTGGTGCCGGGTGGAAGTCTGCCGCGATGGCGAGGTCTATTTCCAGGAATACCATCAGGGCGACCCGGTCGACCCGGTCAAGAAAATCGGCAAGCGGAAAAAAACCGGCACGACCACGACATTCATGCCCGACAGCACCGTCTTCCAGAAGGTCGACTTTTCCTTCGATATCTTGGCCGGACGGATGCGGGAGCTGGCTTTCCTCAACCCCGGCCTCCGTATCGATCTCAAGTCGGAACGCCCCGGACGTGAAAAGCAGGAATCGTTCATGTTCAAGGGCGGCCTGTCGTCCTTCGTGGAATACCTGAACGAAAGCAAGAATATCCTTTTCAAGAAGCCGATCTATTTCGAAAAAGAACTCGACACCGTCAGCGTTGCCGCCGCCATCCAATACAACGACGGCTACAGCGAATCGATATGTTCCTACGTCAACAACATTCCCACGATCGAGGGCGGGACGCACCTGATCGGTTTCCGCACCGCTTTCACGCGGACGATCAACAACTACGCCCAGAAAAACAATCTGACCAAGAATCTGAACTTCCAGTTGGCCGGCGAGGACAGCCGCGAGGGTCTGGCGGCTGTTATCTCGGTGCGGGTGGTGGACCCGCAATTCGAGGGCCAGACCAAGACCAAGCTGGGCAACAGCGAAGTCAAGGGGATCGTGGAACGGATTGTCGGAGAATACCTGGCCGAGTATTTCGAGGAAAATCCGTCTATCGCCAGGAAGGTCGTCGAGAAGGCAATCGAGGCCGCGCGCAGCCGCGAGGCCGCCCGCAAAGCCAAAGAATTGACCCGGCGCAAAACCGCGCTGGATAATGCCGCGTTGCCGGGTAAGCTGGCCGACTGCGCCACCAACGACCCCGAAGAGGCCGAGATTTATATCGTCGAGGGCGACTCGGCTGGCGGTTCGGCCAAGCAGGGACGCAACCGCCGCAATCAGGCGATCCTTCCCCTGCGCGGCAAGATTCTCAACGTCGAAAAAGCCCGGATCGATAGGATTTTGGCCAACGAGGAAATCAAGACCATGATCACGGCCATGGGATGCGGCATCGGCGCCGATGAATTCAATTCCGCGAAGGCCCGTTATCACAAGATCATCATCATGACCGATGCCGACATCGACGGCTCCCATATCCGGACGTTGATTCTGACCTTCTTCTTCCGCCACATGAAGGAATTGATCGAACGCGGATACATCTACATCGCCCAGCCGCCGCTCTACCAGGTCCGCAAGGGAAAAAACGAGAAATACGCCTACTCCGACGATGAACGGGACGTGCTGGTCAGCCAGTTGGGCGGCGACGGCGTCGTGATTCAGCGTTACAAAGGCTTGGGCGAGATGAATCCGGAACAGCTCTGGCATACGACCATGAATCCGGAAACCCGGACGCTGCTGCAGGTGACCATGGAAGACGCCAAGGAATGCGAGCATCTGTTTTCGCTTCTGATGGGAGACGAAATCGAACCCCGCCGGGCGTTTATCCAGCAGAACGCGACCTATGTCCGTAACCTGGACGTGTAAGATCGCTTAGTATG
>JAQVRW010000004.1 GCA_028700875.1 Candidatus Zixiibacteriota bacterium
GTGTCATGAGGAATGGATTGCCGGCCGATTTCAACGGCTCGAAAGTGTTCTTCTTCCTCGGGGGTCATTTCATATTCGTCGTCACCGCCGCCGTCCATGTGATGGACGACCGTAAGGTACCGGTTGCGAAGTTCGACGTCGCGGTCGATATGATCGAGCTGGCGAGTGACAACGGCGGTTTCAGCCCGGATGGCCCGGCGTGACCGCCAGAGGCAGTTGGCGATTTTGTGGACGAGATGAAGTTGGAAGCCGGTTTGGGGCTGGAATTCATCGAGCAGGGAGTTTAAGAGCTGATCGAATTCCTCTTTGCTTTCCTTGAGGTGGGGGGAGTTGATGATTATGTCCTTGGTGTAGAGGCCATAGGTGACGGAATTGTGCCTGACCATCTGTTTGCCCTCCACCGACTTAGGTCCGGTGGACTTGCGGGCATTTGCACGGTTGGCCCGGAGTTGTTTCTTGGATACGGGCATAGGTATACCTTTCCCTTTGTGATAGATGTATCTACTAAAGGGGGTGGCTTCGTAATCACCATCAAACTAGTGTTGATTTTGCGGATCGGAAGTCAAAAGCGGGAACCCACATCAGCAAAGCTGAGGCGGACCACCGGTCTGCTTCGCTCACCATGAAGTGCGGCATAGGATGATATAGCTTGGGAAACAATTCCGGGCGCGCAGCCGCGCGCGCCTACAACTCAAATCAATATAATCATGTACTGGCGGGCCTGCGTTTCGGCCCTGATATTTTCGGGTCGACACATAGGTCGACCCCTACGAACCGAAGATCGATTTATGGCCGTAGGGGCGGTTCGCGAACCGCCCGGATTAATCGATGGGCGCTTCTCGAAGCGCCCCTACAAGCCGAAATATACTGTATTGCAAGGACCCGCAAATTATTCCGGGCGCAAAGTCTCGCGACCCTACAATTCAAATCAATATAATCATGCACTGGCGGGCCTGCGTTTCGGCCCTGATATTTTCGGGTCGACACATAGGTCGACCCCTACGAACCGAAGATCGATTTATGGCCGTAGGGGTGGTTCGCGAACCGCCCGGATTGATCCATGGGCATCCGCCACGGCGGAGCGGGGCACCCCGGCATCGAGATCGTGATGCTCCTCAGCCGTTATCCCTTAAACCCACCCGTCGTTCCCGCCAAGGCGGGAACCTTGGGTGGGGTACCTTCCATCTTACATAGTCAGGCGCCAAGGCACTTGACCTACAATACTGCGGGCCGGGAAACCCGGCCCCTACGAGTGTATTCCCTCATGTGTAGGGGCGCGGTTTCCGCGCCCGTGAATTATTCCGGGCGAGAAGCCGCATGCACGTATGGTTCGGTGTGAGCGCCGGCAAAGGCAGTAAGGGAGTTGATAACCGGTTATTGATCAGAATCGGCGGGAGCATCCTGCGGGTCGTTGTCGACGATCAGGCGGAAGCCTTTGCCGTGGACGCCGATGATGCGGACGGCGGGGTCGTCCTTCAAATACTTGCGCAATTTGGAGATGAAAACATCCATGCTGCGGCCGCTGAAATAGTCTTCGTTGCCCCAGATGCGATGCAACGCCGTCTCCCGCTCCAGCGTGCGGTTCATGTTCAGACAGAGCAGATGCAGCAGCTCCGATTCTGTCGGCGTCAGTTTCTGCCGCCGATCGCCATGACAAAGCATTTGAAGGCGGGCATCGAAAATGTAACTGCCGATCGTGAAGCGATCCGGTTCCTTCTCGGTCGATGGGCCCCGGCTGCGGCGCAGCACCGCCTGAATCCGCAGGAGCAATTCCTCGATACTGAACGGTTTGGTCAGGTAATCGTCGCATCCGATCCGAAATCCGGTGATCTTGTCCTCTTTCATCGCCTTGGCCGTCAGGAATATGAGCGGGGTGTTCTGGTCGCGGCTGCGGACCTCGCGGGCGAACGAGAACCCGTCCCGTTTGGGCATCATGATGTCCACCAGGCACAGGTCGTACCGGTCGCGGCGGTATTCGGTCAGGCCGTCGTCACCGTTGGTGCGCAGAACGACGGTGAAGCCGTTCATCTGGAGATGTTCCTGAATGACCAATCCCAGGTTGGCGTCATCTTCCAAAAGCAGGATTTTCCCCGAGGAATTCATGTGCGGATTTCCTCCGGCCCGCCGAAGGGAAGAAACAGTTCCACGGTCGTGCCCTCGCCAAGACGGCTGTGAAGGTCGATCCGGCCGCCGTGGGCCTCGACCATCAGCTTGACATAACTCAGGCCAAGGCCGAATCCCTTGATGTCGTGGCGATTGCCGGAGGAAACGCGGAAGTATTTGTCGAAGACTTGCTTTTTGTCGACTTCGCTGATGCCGATGCCGTGATCATGGATGGTGACGGCGACGCCATCGGCGACATTGCGGGTGGCGACGTTTATGGTCGGTCTTTCGGGGGAATACTTATTGGCGTTGTCGAGAAGGTTGTGGATGATGTTGGCCATATGGACCCGGTCGGCGGTCACGATCGGATTGGCGGCGTTCAATTCGCAGGCAATGTGCCCTCCGCGCGATTCCACCGCCAGCGCGATGTTTTCGACCGCCCTGCGGATAACGTCATGAAGATCGACCTCATCCACCGTCAGCTCGTAATCCCCTTCTTCCAGGACCGCCATCTGGAGGATCTTGTCCACCTGACGCCGCATCCGCAGGTTTTCACCGGCGATCATCCGATTGAAATGGGCGATCTTCTCCGGTTCCGAGGCGACATCGGGCCGGGAAATGGCCTCGCTGGCCAGGGCAACGGTGGACAGCGGCGTCTTGAATTCGTGGGTCATGTTGTTGATGAATTCGATCAGCCGCCCGGCGAATCGTTTCTGCGAAACCATGATCCGCGTGGTATAGGCAAAGCAGGCGATGATTATCCCCATGAGAATGACCGTGGCCAGAAGCATCGGGATCATCTGCCACCAGAGGTAGAGGCTTTTGCCGGGGAAATGGAGCACCAATTCACTGGGGACGGAGAAGAGGTCCTGAGGGAACAACTGCGCCCGGAATTCGGACGTTCGCAGACGGTCGGCCATGTCGGCCGGTTCGGCCAGGACCAGCGAATCGTGTGCGCCGGTGACGATCCCGAAGGCATGCGTCAGGTCGATGCCGTTTTCTTCCAAATTGGCGGTGATGATCGAATCCAGTTTCTTTTTATCGAGGCGCTTCTCGATCGGTTGTCGTTCGGCGTCCATCAACAGGCTGAGGACCCGCTGGACCAGCACTTTCTTCCCGTCACCCGGCAAAAGGTCGGAAAATGTGCCGGTTTGGCCGCCGAAAGTTTCGATCTGCTGGATGACCGACTTGCCGTCCATCCGGTAACTATAGGCATATCCATTGAGCGCGGGAGGGAGCGAGTCGAGGCACAGGGTGTAGCACCCGGCGGTCTTGAAAGTATCGACCGTGATCCGTTTTTCCGAGTAATCGGGGTTATAAACCTGAATCATGACTTTCTGCGGTTTTCGCACGACATAATACAGCGTGTCCCCGATGATGCGGACGGGCGGGGCAGTATCGCGAGCTCTGGTTACGACAAACAGACTATCGCCGCAAATGGTGTCGTCCGCACGGATGAATTCCGATGCCAGGCGTTGTTGCGACTGATGATCATCGGTGGCCATAAACGCCTGTACGGAATAATTCATCGCCTCGGAAGTTTCCAGCGCCTGCGAGGCGGCGTTCAGCGCCGCCAGAGCATTGCGCCGGAACGTCTGTTCCTTGGTCTGGAGGGCGTTGTAGAGCAGTCTCCCCTGAAGGACGACCAGCCCCGACAATGATATGATCGCCAGGGCGATGATGATGCGGACGGTTTTCGGCGACAGTTTCATAAACACAATATATATACGGTTTGCCCGATAATAAAGCCCGACTTTAACAATTCTTAACATCGCTTAACAGAGTATAACCGCGCCAACTGAAACCGGCGGGCTATCTTTTCGTGTAGCAGATTAAAACAGAAGCAGCCGGGATGAGGTGATACTTGACGACAAAGCGAATGATTACGATAGGATGCTTAGCGGCAGTAATACTTTTCGCCGTGATTTGGCCGGGTACACCGGCGGGAGCGCAAAGCGGTTCCTTCTTCAACCAGCGGGATGATACCTACCGATTGCTGGGTCTGAAACGGGCCAAAGAAGTCTATGAGGTGGCTCGGAACGAATACGAACGGCAGAAGACCCTTTTCGAGCGGCAGTTGATTACCCAGGCGGAAATTGACCGCGCCCGAAGCGCGTTTTCCGACGCCGAAGTCAATTTTCAGCAGTCGCTTTTGGCCGTTCTTTTCGAGCAGCAATTCATATCCGTGGCGTCCGCGGTGAAATACCACGCCCCCGACGGCGGCCGCCACGTCCGTTTGACGCTGGCCAACACGTCGGGCGGGTCAGCCGAATTCCAAAAACTATTGAACCTGGACGATAAACTGTTCCGAACGTTGCAACCGGACGTGGTCACCAATGTCTATGTATCGCTGTTCAACGACCAGAATGCCATCATCAGCCAACCGTACGAGGCAAAGATCAATGAGTTGCGTTACGGTGATCCGCGGACGGTCGATTTTGCCCTGTTGCAGGATCTCGACGCCGTCACGGTCGCCATCATCTACGGCAACGGCTCGCAACGGAGCATGAAGATATTTTTGCAGAAAGACGTCTCGGTCAACAAGGTGGCCATCCAATCGGAGCAGTTCTCGCAGGAAGTCGAGTTGGGGAAAAAGGCCACGTTCGATCTGACGCTGGAGTTGTTCAGCGGCGGGGGCAATACGTTCGGCCTGGAAGTAATCAACCTTCCCCCGGAGATAAGCCGCTTCTTCAAGGATCCGTCCAACCAGGCGCGGTTGAGCCAGGTCCGGTTCACGGAATCGACACGGAGCAAGAAGGCGGCGTTGGAAATCGCGCTTCCCGATCGTCCCACCGGGCCGGTAATTATCGACCAACCGATTGCCTTTTATGTGCTGGCGGTGCCGGCCGACAAGGGGCCAAAATCGGCGGAGTTGGCGGGGAAAACCTGGACGGAGGTGGAGCTTGACCAACTCGGGGTCGGGTACGCCAAGCTCGAACTCTTGCCGCGCGGGCAGGGGAAACTGCTGGTGCAGTCGCAGCAACTCTATCATGCCATAACCAAAGGAGATTCGGTTACGCTGGCGATGGACCTGATCAACGAAGGCAGCCGTCGGCTGGATAACGTCGAATTACGGGTCGATCTCCCGCTCAATTGGACCAAACGGATCGAACCGACGACCGTTCCGGCACTGGAGATCGGCGCGGAAACGCAGGTGCGGCTGACGTTCCTGCCCCCGGTCGACGTCGCGGTCGGCAAGTACGATATTCGGGTTCGGTCCACCGCCACTTCCGGAGGACAGCCGGTGACCGGCGAAGACAAGACCGTGACGGTGGAGATCAAGGCGGGAGCCAATGTCCTCGGGACGACCGTCCTGGTTCTCCTGATCGTGGGGCTGGTGGGGGCGGTTGTGGCTCTCGGAATCAAACTGACGCGCAGATAATGGACGAGATAACAGATAAAGAGAGGTATGTCATGAGCGAGAAGCAAACGCCGGACAGTGTTATCCGGTTGGAAGCAGTCGGACTGACCAAACGATACGAGGACGGTGTGCTGGCGCTGGATCATATTTCCTTCAGTGTCGCCGCCGGGCAAATCTACGCCATGCTGGGGGGCAATGGCGCGGGTAAGACCACGACGATCAACCTTTTCCTCAACCTGATCGAACCGACGGAGGGGGAGGCGCGGATCAACGGCATCGTCACTCACAAAGAGCCGTTGAAGGCCAAAAAGAACGTCGCTTTCGTCTCGGAAAACGTCATGCTCTACGGCAATTTCACGGCTCTGCAGAACCTGGAGTTCTTCTCGCGCATCGGCGGCAAGACGGCCTATACGCGCGACGATTTCCGGGACATTCTTCTTCGGGTCGGGCTGCCGGCGACGGTCCACCACAAGCGCCTGAAAGAATATTCCAAGGGGATGCGGCAGAAATGCGGCATCGCCATCGCCATTGCCAAGAGCGCCCCGGCCATTCTGCTCGATGAGCCGACGGCAGGGTTGGACCCCAAGGCCGGGTATGATTTCCTGCGGCTGCTGGAAACGCTGCGCAACGAGGGAAAAGCGATACTGATGTCGACGCATGATATTTTCCGCGCCAAGGAAGTTGCCGACGTGGTGGCCATCATGGACAGCGGAAGGATTATCATGCAGCAGCCGGCGACGGCGCTGGTTGGCCAGGACCTGGAGAACCTGTACATGCACCACATGGCCGGCCGTACGGCAGCGCTGCGGCAGGAGCAGGCGTCATGTTGAAGATATTGATCGAAAAGGAAATTCGGGATATCATCGGGTCGACCAAGTTTGTCATCACTTTCGCGGTCTGCGCCGTACTGGTTCTGCTTTCTTTTTACTCCGGCGCAGCCAATTACACCAACGCTCGCGCGCAGTATGAGGCGGCCCAGCGGGAAAACCTGCTTCGGTACGAAGGCACGACCGACTGGGAGTCCGTGGATAATATGCGGGCCTTGTTGCCGCCGGAGCCGCTGGCCGCGCTGGTGGCGGGAGTCTCCAATGACATCGGCGGCACCATTGAGGTGGAGGCGCGGGGAGAACTGCAGGCCGAAGGGAGTAAATATGCCCAGGAACCGGTGCTGGCGTCCTTTCGCCTTCTCGACCTCGAATTTCTGTTTCAGGTCATCCTATCGCTGTTCGCGATTATGCTGGGATACGATGCCATCAGCGGCGAGAAAGAACGGGGGACTTTGCGCCTGACCTTCGCCAACGCCGTCTCCCGCGCGACCTTCATCATGGGCAAGTTGCTCGGGTCGCTGGCGGCATTGATTCTGCCGCTCTTGGGGGCAATCGCATTGGGATGCATCATCCTCGTACTATTTCAGATGCCCTTAAGCGGCCAGGACTGGGGACGGCTGGTTTTGATCATCTTTACCGGTCTCTTGTATTGCTCCGTATTCCTGGCCCTGGCTGTCATGGTTTCCGCGCTCACGCATCGCAGTTCCAGTTCTTTTCTCATGCTGCTGGTGATCTGGGTGGCGGCGGTCATGATAGTCCCTAGGGCATCGGTGCTGTTGGCGGGTCGAGCGGTTGAGGTTCCGACAATGGATGAAATCGGCTCCCAGAAGACCGCGTACAGCGCCCAGCTCTGGCAGGAGGATCGAAAGAAGATTACCGGATTCACATCCACGAAGACCGGCGATATCCAGGCGATTATGGACGAGCTGAATGAGTTTATGTCCTCGATCGCCGACGAGCGGGACCGAAAGATGAAGGAGTTCGCGGGGCGCCTGAACGAGGAACGATCCAACCGTCTCCGACAACGGCAGGCGCTGGCGCTGGCATTTGCCCGATTGTCTCCGGCGGCATCGCTTTCCCTGGCCATGTCGACGCTGGCTGGAACGTCGCTAGGAACCGAGAACAACTTTTTGTCTTCGGCGTCCGCCTACCAGCAGACATTCGCCGATTTCGTCGAGGAGAAGAACGGCGGTATCGCCGGTGGACGGATGGTCCGGGTCAAGATCAGCAGCGGGGAGGAGGAACCGTCGGCGACTCCGGTCAACCTGCAGGAAATTCCGGCTTTCACCTATGCGCCGATTCCGCTTTCGGCCGCGTTCACCGCGGCCGTGGTCGACATGGGACTGTTGGTGTTGTTGACGATGGTGTTTTTTGCCGTCGCCTGGATTGGCTTTATGCGGTACGATTTACGGTGAGAAAGGAGACGGCTTGACTATGTTTGGAACGCTGGTTCATAAAGAGGTTCGAGCCATACTGCTCAGCCCGAAATTCGTCGCGACCTTCGCCGTCTGCTCCCTATTGATATTGCTGAGCGTGTATATCGGCATACGGGAATACCAGGCGGCGGTCAGGCAGTATCAGACGGCGCTGCAACTGAATGAGCAAACGATTCGGCAGACGCCGGACCTGATGCGCCTGCAAACAAAGGCGTTTCGCGAGCCCGACCCGATGCAGATATTCGTATCCGGGGTGATCTACGACGTCGGCCGCTGGGTGCCGATATCGACAAATGCCGTCCCTCAGCTCAGCGGCAGCACGTACGCCGAAGATACCATCTTCGCCGTCTTCCGGGTCATCGACTTCGCCTTCATCATTCAGGTCGTGTTGTCGTTGTTCGCCATCCTGTTCACCTTCGACGCCGTTAGCGGTGAGCGGGAGGACGGCACCCTGAGACTGGTTTTTGCCAATGCCGTACCCAGGGCCACGTATTTGTCGGCCAAATGCGCCGGCGCCTGGCTGGGGTTGGCCGTGCCGTTGGTTATTCCGATTTTGTTGAGCCTCCTGATGGTCATGGTCGCCGGGGTGCCATTGGATGTTTCCCATTGGATGCGTCTGGCAGCGCTCGGCGGGCTTTCCTTCCTGCTGTTCACCTTTTTCATCATGCTGGGGGTGCTGTTTTCCACCCTTACGCGAAGACCGTCGATCTCTTTTCTGCTGAGCCCGTCGGCCTGGGTGGTGCTGGTCATGATTATCCCGCGGGCGGGAACGACGGCGGCGGCACAAATCGCGCCGGTGCCCTCGGCGGCGGAGGTGGCCGGAATCCGTGATGGATACGCCAAAGAGCGCCAGGATCAGTTCATCAAGGATTTGACCAAAAGCATGTCGGAGGTAGGATCGTGCGGGAGTACGCTGAGCATGAAAACGCATGATTCTCTCCGAAGCGAAGCCGACAGGGATATCGCCCAGAATGATGCCCGCGTCAACGAAGGGGTGCGCAACAAGCGGGCGGTGCAGGAGCGTCTGGCGTTTTCGCTGGCGCGCGTGTCACCGGCGGCGGCATATCATCTCGCAGCCATGACCATCGCCGGAAGCGATCCGGACCTGAAGGATCGGTATGAAGAAGCGGCCACGGTCAACCGGGAAGAATTCCGCAAATTCGTCGAAAAGAAAGGCAGTGAAGGGGGGCCCCAGGGTATCAGAATCATGGCCTCCAGCGAGACGGGATTGAAAATCGATATGCCCCGCGAAATGGGAGCGATCGATCAGGCGGAATTGCCCCGATTCAACCCGCCGAAATTCGGTTTGGAGAATGCTTTGGCCGAGGTCATAATTGATATCGCGGTAATGCTCCTGGGGAGTATTCTTGCCTTCGGCGGTGCTTTTGCATTCTTTCTTCGCTATGATGTCAGATAGGCCGGCTTCTCGCCGGTCTTCTCTTTAGGGGGGGGCGGGGCAGGGCCTCCTTTGAGGCCTTTCCCTCTATTCCGTCGCCAATTTCGCCGGACAATCGTCTCAGAAACCGCTTGTCAAACCATATTACAGGTCGTTACCTTTCAATGAGAAATATCCACGATAACGGGGAGAATGGCACGTATGCGACGACTGATGCCTTGGTTGATTTCGGTAGTGGCTCTGGTCGCCATTGGGTTTTGGGCCGGGTGCGGCGGCGGAAGCACGAGCAACGATATCCTGATCGGCGAATATTCGGCCATGACCGGGACGACGGCCACATTCGGGCAATCGACTCATCGCGGCCTGATGATGGCGGTCGATGAAATCAACGCCGCCGGAGGTGTCCTGGGCCGGAACATCCGCCTGTTGACCGAAGATACGCAGTCGAAACCGGAAGAGGCGGCCACCGCCGTGACCAAGCTTATCTCGCGCGACGGCGTCAAAGCGGTCATCGGGGAGGTGTCGTCATCGCGCAGTCTGGCGGCGGCGCCTATCTGCCAGGCCAACGGCATCCCGATGGTTTCCAATGCCTCCACCAACCCCGAAGTGACCAAGAAGGGGGATTATATCTTCCGCGTCTGTTATATCGACCCGTTCCAAGGGGAGGTGATGGCGCGGTTCGTATATAACACCCTGGGTCTGCGCAAGGTGGCGATTCTCAAGGATATCAAGAACGATTACAGTATCGGGCTGGCGCAATATTTCGAGGAGACGTTTCTGAAACTGGGCGGGCAAGTCGTCGCCACGCAGGCCTACAGCGAGGGAGATATCGATTTCAAGGCCCAGTTGACCGCGCTCAAGGGAGCGGAGCCGGAAGCGGTCATCGTCCCCGGGTATTACACCGAGGCGGCGTTGATCGTCAAGCAGGCGCGAGAATTGAACATGACCATACCGATCGTCGGCGGCGACGGCTGGGATTCGGCCAAGCTGGTCGAGATCGGCGGTGAGTCAATGAACAATACGTATTTCAGCACGGCCTATACGGCGGATGATCCCGATTCAGTCGTGCAAAACTTCGTCAGCAAATATACGACACGGTACAGCGAAAAGCCCGATGCTTTCGCGGCGCTGGGATACGACGCCGGTTTGATCCTGTTCGATGCTATCAAGCGGGCCGGAGGCGTCGAAGGGGCGAAAATCCGCGATGCCCTGGCGGCGACCCGCGATTTCCGGGGGGTAACGGGCACGATAACCATCGACCGCGACCGGAACGCCCGCAAACCGATCGTCATCATCGCCGTGGTCGATGGACGAATGACATACAAGGAAACCATCCAGCCATAGGCGGACCAGCGCCCGACCATGAGCGAACTGCTCCAACAGATCATCAACGGTATCTCGATGGGGAGCATCTATGCCCTGATCGCCCTCGGGTATACCATGGTCTACGGCATCCTCCGATTCATAAACTTCGCCCACGGCGACGTCTTCATGGTGGGAGCATTCGTCGGGTATTTCGTCGCGCCGATCGTGGCGCCGGTCGTGGGAGGCTCCGGACTGGCGGCGGCGGTGCTGGTGATGATGATTTCCATGTTGGCCTGCGCGTTATTGGGCGTCACCATCGAAAAGCTGGCCTACCGGCCGCTGCGTTCCCGTCCCAAGCTGACGGCGCTCATCACGGCTATCGGGGTGTCGCTGTTTTTGGAATACGGCGGGCAACTGGTGTTCGGCCCGGACCCCAAGCCGTTCCCCGCGTTGATCCCCTCGACCATGATCGTCAATTCCAAATTTCTGGTGCTCAGCTCCAATTCCCTGGTCGTCATCGGTACCGCCTTGCTTCTTATGGTGTTACTAAGACACATCATTTTTCGCACCCGGATGGGGACGGCCATGCGCGCCGTGTCGTACGATCATCGCGCCGCCAGCCTGATGGGGATCAATATCGATTCGGTCATTTCCTTCACGTTCGCTCTGGGATCCGGCTTGGCCGCGGCGGCGGCGATATTGTATGCCTCGGTGTATCCGAGCATCAACCCCCTGATGGGATTGTTTCCGGGATTGAAGGCGTTTGTCGCGGCGGTGTTGGGGGGGATCGGCAATCTGTACGGCGCGGTCATCGGCGGGATGATCATCGGCCTGCTGGAAACGTTAGTCACCGGGTACATATCGCCGATCTACCGCGACGCCATTTCCTTCGCCGTCCTTATTCTCATCCTGTTGTTCCGGCCGGCCGGAATTTTGGGCCGCCACGAGACCGAGAAGGTGTAACCGACAATGAAGCGGCATCGGTCAAAAATATATCTCCTCCTGGCGTTGGTGGCGGCGGCGATCGTGGCCAAATATCAGACGGCTATCAGTCCCTACTATTTTCAGATCATCATCTATATAGGAATTAATATCATCCTGGCGTCGAGCCTGAATTTGATCAATGGCTTTGCCGGACAGTTTTCCCTGGGCCATGCCGGATTCATGGCCTTGGGGGCGTACACCTCGGCGGTCATCACCTCGTCGTTGCATCTGTCGCCGGGGACGGCGGTCAGTTACCCGTTGTTTGCGGGGGCTTTGATCTGCGGTGGATTGGTGGCCTCGGTGTTCGGTCTATTGGTGGGGATTCCGAGTCTTCGCCTGAAAGGGGACTATCTGGCGATCACCACGTTGGGATTGGGTGAAATCATTCGCGTTATCATTCAGAGTCTCGGTTTTTTGGGCGCGGCGCGGGGGTTCACCGGGATCGCCAAGCTGGCCGATTTCTTCTGGGTCTATGCGGTCGTGGCCATCGTCATCTTCACCATCGCCAATCTGGTGAAATCGACCTACGGCAAGGGATTTTTGGCGGTGCGGGATGATGAGATCGCGGCCGAAGCGGTTGGCGTGGACGCCACCCGGTACAAGATTGTCGCCTTTATCACCGGGGCCTTTTTCGCCGGGATCGCCGGCGGGTTGTATGCCCATTTCGTGACCTATATCAACCCGTCGCAGTTCGGTTTCCTGCGATCTTTTGAAATCGTCGTCATGGTCGTGGTGGGAGGCATGGGCAATATCGCCGGGGTGATTCTGGCGGCGGCGGTGTTGACCATTCTGCCGGAGGCGCTACGGGCCGTGGCGCAATACCGGATGGTCATCTATGCCTTTCTTTTGATCGTCATCATGATCAGCCGCCCGCAGGGGCTGTTCGGGCAGAGGCTCGACTGGAGCCGGGTGTGGCGATGGGTGACGAGGCGGTCGAGTTCGCCTGCGAAGGGGGAGTCATGACGCCGCTGCTATCGCTCAAGGCGTGCACGATTCGTTTCGGCGGGCTGGTGGCGGTGGCCGAACTCGATCTGGATCTGGAGGCGGATGCTCTGGTGGGATTGATCGGGCCGAACGGGGCCGGCAAGACCACGGTTTTCAACCTGATCACCGGCATCTACCAGCCGACTTCGGGACAAGTTTGTTTTGACGGTCGGGATATCGGTGGACTGCGGCCGCCGCGGATCGCGCAGATGGGCATCGCCCGCACGTTTCAAAACATCCGTTTGTTTCCCTCCCTGACCGTCTATGAAACCGTTCAGGTGGCCTTGAAGAAGACGATCACCTATGGTTTCGCTCAGGCGGTACTCCAGATGGGGAAATATCAGGCCGATGAACGGATGATTCACGACGCCATCATGGACGTGCTGGAGTTTTTCGATTTGGTGCGGGTCAAAGACGAAATGGCGGCATCGCTGCCGTACGGCGATCAACGACGGGTGGAGATCGTGCGGGCATTGGCGACCCGGCCGCGCCTGCTGCTTCTGGATGAACCGGCGGCGGGAATGAATCCCTCGGAGAAACAGGCCTTGATGGAGTTGATCGGGTCGGCCAAGGAGCGGTACCAATGCGCCGTCTTGTTGATCGAGCACGACATGAGCGTGGTCATGGGGATTTGCCGTCGGATCGCGGTGCTGGATTACGGCGTCAAGATCGCGGAGGGAGCACCGCAAGAGATCCAGCGCGACCCGAAGGTGATCGAAGCGTATCTCGGAGAGCCGGTGTAGCCGATGATGCTGGAAATCGATAACCTGGAGGTGGCCTATGGGGCCGTCCGGGCGGTGAAAGGGATTTCCCTGAACGTGGCGCAGGGGAAGATCGTGACGATGATCGGGGCCAATGGCGCCGGTAAATCATCGACTCTGCGGGCGATATCCGGCATTACCCGGACATCGGGAGGGCGCATCCGTTTCGATGGGCGGGATATCACGACGATGCCGGCCCACAAGATCGTCGCCTTGGGGATTTCCCAAGCGCCGGAAGGACGGATGATTTTCGCCAACCTGACCGCGCGGGAGAATCTGGCCATGGGTGCCTACCTGCGACGCGACACAGAGGGGATCGAAAAAGACATGGACTATGTCTTTGCCATGTTTCCCAAGTTGAAAGACCGGATCGACCAGCCGGGCGGGAAATTGTCGGGCGGGGAGCAGCAGATGCTGGCGATCGCCAGGGCGCTGCTGGCCCGGCCGCGACTTCTGCTGCTGGATGAACCCTCGCTGGGTATCGCGCCGATTCTTGTCCGCACCATCTTCGAGAAAATCGTCGAGATCAACCGCGAATTGGGCACGACCATCCTGTTGGTGGAGCAAAACGCCCGCATGGCTCTCAGTATCGCCGATTATGCCTATGTCCTCGAAACCGGGGAAGTGCGTCTGCACGGCAACGCGGCCGAAATCGCCAGCGATGACGAGATTCGCAAAGCCTACCTCGGCGAGCGTTGATTATTCCGAAATTCGAAATGTTCAGGCTTGACGGGGGAAGTGGAAGACGAAGGCGGTGCCTTCACCGGGAGCGCTTTCGATATCGACCGTCCCCTGATGGTTGGCGACGATTTTGGAGCAGGTCACGAGCCCGTAGCCGTGTCCGGTTTTCTTGGTGGTGAGATGCTCTTTGAATAACCGCTCTTCGACCTCCGGGGCGATCCCGACGCCGTTATCCGCTATCGAGATCATGACCTGAGCATCATCGTGACGGGTGATGATGGTGATTCGGCCGTCCCGGCGGCCGGTCTCGGCGATCGCATCCGCGGCGTTGTTGAGCAGATTGATAAGCAGCTGCGAGAGCTGATCGCCGTCCATCTCCATATCGGGCAGGTCGGGGTCTATGCCGGTCTGGACATCGATCCTCGTAAACCGCTTCTGCACCGCGATGAACGACATGACATCGGTCAGGACGGCGTTGAGGTTGCCCTTCTGCTTTTTGGCTTCCAGCCGGGAATAATCCATCAGGCCGGCCGTGAACCGCGTCATCTTGTCCACGTTCGCTTTCAATTTCTCGAGGGTATCGGGAAGGATGGATACATTTCCGCGTTCGACGTAGGCCTGCATGAGTTCGAGGCCGCCGAGGATGACGCCCAGGAAGTTATTGAGTTCGTGGGCGATCGACGATGCCACCATTCCTTTTTCCGCGTATCGTTCCAGGTCGAAAAGGCGCTGTTCGACGTCTTTCTGCGCGGTCACGTCATGCAGGGTGACGATGGTATCGATGCGGCCGGTAGTCGACCCCGGGACGGTCCCGATCGTGACCGAAAAGATTCGTTCCGAACCGTCGACGTGGGCGATCAGGTTTTCCGTACGGGAAGCCAGGCCCCAGGCGCCGTCGCGGGAAAGCGGTTTGAGCCATCCGGGGAAAACGTCTTCGACAAACACGCGCCGGATCGATACACCGACCAGCGAGACGCCGCCGACGGCGGCGGGGGAGATACCCTCCAGCATTTCGCGGCCGACGGCGTTGATCGTGCGGATGACCCCGTTTTCGTCTATGACCAACACGGCCTGTTTGACGTTGTTGAGAATATCCAGGTACCACGCGTTCAGGTACGATATTTCGGCGAAGATGAAGGCGTTGGCCACAAGCGGGGTGATGGTTTTAACAAATGCCCCGGCCAGGTCAAGGTCGCTTTCGGTAAATGATCTTCCACCTACTTTGTTTCCCAGTCCCATGATGCCGATCAGGTTGTCGCCGGAGAATAATGGGGCGACGAGATGGACTCCACCGGCTTGCCAGACGGCTGCCAATGGCCGGGTCGTCGGATCGTCATGCAGAGATTCGACTTGGATCGGCCACAATCGGGACTGCAGGACGGCTTCGGCGGTGATGGCGCCGTCCAATTGCGCCAAATCCTGATTGCCGGTAAATTTGCCGGTGCCGAAGATTATGGCGGGGCCGAACCGCTGGTCGGGATTCTTAACGGCCACGAAGGCATTGGCGACGGAAAACTGTCCGGCGACGGTATAAACCAGCGTCTCCACCAGTCCCGACAAGGTGCGATTGTCGGCGAACTGACTGGTCAGAGTGGCCAGGGCATCCAACGCCAAGACGCTTTTCTCGCGAAGACCAATGATGCTGCGGCTGTCATTCAACGAGCGCGTTTCATGTCCGACCGGCTGCGTCATTAATTATCAACTCCGGCCGCAAGTGACGGCGGCCTCGTGTTCGTTGGACCTGATGGTAAAGAAATCTCCCAGATCAAGCACGGTAAGGATATGCATGATGGGAGCCGGGACATTGCAAAGAATGAGATCGCCGCCCTGTTCGCGAAACAGGTCGACGCTTCCCAGGAGGGAGCCGACTCCGGCCGACGACAAAAACTCCAATGCCGCCAGATCCAGAATGACGAACCGGAAACCATCGGTTTGCGCGTTTGTCAAGGCCTGGACCATCTCATGGGCATTGCCGTTATCGAGGGTCTTGCCGGGATCAATAAGAAATACATCATCATGCAGCACCCGGTGATTGAATGAGCACGTTTGCATATCTATACGCTCCACGTTTTTACGATAGTAAGAATGTTGCGATCGTCGGCGCTACGGACATAGGACATGGCGTCGGTCATCCGGCGGACCATGGGAATGCCGAATCCCCGGACACGTCTCTTTTTGGCGGCGGCGCGGGGATCGAAATCACCGTCAGCGGTGGTCGGGTCATAGGCGCGGCCGGTGTCGGTGAACGTCATGATGATCCGGGCGGATCCAAATTCAGCCCAAAATCGAATCGGCGATCCATCGCCTATCCCGCCATGCTGACTGATATTGTTGGCAACTTCATAGAATATAGTCCGCAGTTCAAAACGGATCAGCTCCGGAATGGGAAGATCCGCCAGGAAGGCGCCATAGCGTTCCGAGGCGGGCACGACCGTATCGTCGGTCGGCCCGAACGTGTCCTTATAGTTGGCCTTGGCGGGACCGGCGCCGGCCGCGGCCGTGCCGGGCGCGGCTTCGGCTTCCAGCGGCGCGCAGTTAAACAACTCGGCCAGGTCCAGAACGGTCAGGACCCGTATCAATCCCGGAGTCGGGTTTTCGAGTCTTACCTCGGTCGTATGACGTTGACAGCGCAGCTGAGTTCGCCAGAGCAATTCGACATGGCGCGATGTCACCCGTTGGAGGGGGGCGCAATCCAGCAGGACCGTAGGCGGACAGGTTTCGAGCACCGCTCGGAGGCATTCCTCGAACCGGTCCTCCGCGGGACCCGTCAACTCCGCCGGAACGACAATTGCATCTTTGAGTTTAGGCGTTGACAACATTTGTTCTCGTCCTGTTCACGCTATCGTTACGGTCGGCCGCTGTGCCGACCCATTTCATGGCCAACAGGGTGATGTCATCGTACTGCGGCGCCGCCCCGACAAAGGCCTCGTGGCGTTCCATCACGCCCCGGACCAATTCGTCGGCATTCTGGTTCTGGAGTGTCTGCACCGCGTCCAGAAAGCGCTCCATGCCGTATTCGCGCTTGTCGGCGTCCTGCGCCTCGTTGATGCCATCCGTATATTGAATCAACCAATCTCCCGGGGCGAGACGCAGCGTTCCATCCTCGATGCGTTTGTCAAATGTGTCGGAACCGGCCATACCCAGCGGAAAACCTTTCGTTTTGATGAGCCGCACGACGCCGTCGTCGGCGCCCATCTTGACCAGCGGATTATGCCCGGCCGAGGCAAAGGTAAAGTCGCCTGTCCGTCGGTCCAGGATGCCGTAAAACATGGTCACGAACATGCCCTTCTTGATGCTGGGCAGAAGCTCGCGGTTGACCGCCGACAACAATTGGGACGGCTTCAGCGAAGGGCGCGCCAGCCGTTTGACGATATCCCGTGTCAGAAGCATGACCAGCATGCCGGGGAGTGATTTCCCGGAGACGTCGGCGATCAAGTAGCCGAGAAGATTTTCATCGAGCGGGAGGAAGTCATAGTAATCGCCGCCGACCTCGCGGGCGCTGCGATAGGCGCCGGCGAATTGGAATGGCGTCGCCTGCGGGTACTCCCTGGGCAGGATGTTGGCCTGAATCTCGCGGGCGATCTCCATTTCCCGGTCCACGCGTTCCTTTTCGATCTGTTCGCGCTGGGCGACCGTCAATTTGGCGCCCATGACCCGCAACGTTTCGGCCAGGTAACCGAATTCGTTGCGGCTTTTGATCGGAATATCGAAGGTCGGTTCATCGAGGCGAACCGCCTTGAGGGAGTTTATGATCAGGCCGAAGGGGCGCAGTCTTCGATTGAAAACTATCATCACCGCCGGAATTCCCAAAAGTATCATGATCGCCGTAATCGCGCTGACCGTGACGATTGATGTTTTTCGGGCTTGAGCGATCTGCCGCGTGGATGATGTCGCCACCAGCGTTCCCAGCGGCACGCCCTGTTCGATGATGGGAATGGTGATGGTCAGCGAATCGCGCACGATGGAAAGTTTTTCGCCGGTCCGAAGCGACCGGGGATAGGTGGTCGCCATGATGGGCTGCAGCCGTTGTCCCGACATCACCTGTTTGATGTCGGTGTGGGACAGGAACCGGCCCTGATTGTCGGCGATGCCGACCCAGTGGATGTCGGCGTTGTCCGAGGCCAGCTTGGTGCAGACGTTGCTGAGCATCAGGACGTCGGGTGACTCGGCGGAGATGATATGTTTCCCGGCGGAGGCCGCATACGACCGCGCCTGCGCCAGAAGCGTTTCCACCACTCCGGTGGTGACGCTGGACACGTACTGTTTGGTGACGATGTATCCCGTCACCGCCATCAACAGCAGGATGATGCCGCCCAGGTACAGCGAAAACTCCGTCCTGATGGAGGTGGGGAATTGCCCCGCCTGGGGCCATTGGTCCGGTCGGTTGGCCGGTTTATCGTGCGTCATAGGACATCGCTTTCAGTTTCTGAATTTCGTTTTCGGTGCGTTTGACATAGGCCGCTATTTCCGCGTTCCGGGGAGCCAGAGCCGCCGCCTTGCGCCAGACGTCCAACGCCTCGGGCAAACGATTCTGACCGTACAATTCCACGCCCAGGAATTTGTAGGAGTTGACCAGGTAGTCGCGGACGCTTTGGTATCCCGGAGCCAACCGCTCTACCTTTTCCCATCCGGCAATAGCGCCCGGCAGGTCGCCGCCGGTGAAGGCTGCCTGGGCCTGACGGTAGGCGCCATCCACTTCTTTCTGCAACTCGTGGCTGAGGGGAGCCGCTTTGGAGACAACGGTCGCGGCCGAAGCCGGATGAAGCGTCTGCCGGCATTTTTCGCGGAAATCAAGACACCACTGGTGGCCGGGGAACAACGTCAGGGCGGAATCGATAGAGGACAAGGCGGCCGCATAGTCGCCCAGATCATAGGCGGCGCCGGCGCTGTTTCGCCAGGAATCGAAATTGACTTTTCTGACCGCAAGGGCGACCAGAGGATTGTTCGGCGCGACCTCATCCAGCGTGCGCACCATGGCCTGCGCCTCGGCGAGACGGCCATAGGCCAGGAGTGAATCGACGGCGGCCAGTTGGGTCTGAATGAATTGTTCGCGTTGGCTTTCCTGGGCGATGGCGGCTTCGGCCTGGGCAGACAGTTCTGCGGCCTGAGCGCTGGTGGAATCGATCTCCAGGGCCAAACGGGCGAAATATCGTACGCCTATGAAATCGGCGGTATCCAGGCGAGCCTGTGCCGAATCCACGTATTGTTGCAGTTGCGTCGAGCGGACTTGAAAGTCGAGTTGAGTTCGGGTCTCGGTCAGCAAGGCGCAAATGGTTGTCGTGTCGAGGCCGGCGCCACGGGCGACGAAGAGCGCCCGGTCGAAGCTTTCCGCAGCCGGAGCCAACTGGTTATCCTGCATCTGTTGTTTGCCCTGAACCGTCATCTTGTCGACCAGCTCGCGATTCCGATCGGTCAGTTGCCCGGCCATGGCGTCGTTGAATGCCTTCTCCCGTTGTTCGACCCGCAGGCGGCGGCGTTCGCTGGCCGGTGTCCCGAACGAACTCGTCAATGTAAACAGGTGCAGACTGCCGAGGTCCCGTTCGACGAGGGCATAATCGAAACCGATCCCGGCATATTCGATTCCGGCGCCGAGGGCGGTATTGCCGTCGCGCCATCCGCCTCGGATCTGCAGCATGCCGGAGAAATCATATTCCAGTCCCGCCGCCAGCGTCGGGTCGTTGCCTTCGGTTGTGATACCGTCCGCGCTAAGCATGACCACATGGCGGCCGGAGGATTCGGGGTGCAGCGTCAGACTCAACCCGGTGTTAAGCTCCAATGGATACGAGACGGCGGCATCGGCCAGCTTTATCTCAGGGCGCAGCAGATTTCGGGCGTTGACCGCGACTTCCAGAATGGAAAACGGTCCGGGGCCCAGATTGAACCGGCGGCCTACGGAAAGCATCAGGCCGGGAGAGGAGGAGGCGCTATAATCGGCCAGCGAATGTTGTTCGACCGTCAGAGAAACTCCGAGGTCGTATTGATCGAAGGCGCGGCCATAGGCCAGATAAAAGGCGAGCCGGTTATCACTGAAAGTCCCTGTCAGCATGTTCGATTCGTCGCGTTCCTCGATGCCGTCGATACCGAGACGAAAAACCCCCACGCCGAACGATCCCCAATCCAGCGTCGGGACGACCAACCCGAGGTACTGGTAGGCGACATCGCCTTCGAACAAGCGGCAATGGAAACCACTGATACTGATTTGTTCGACCGACGCCAGCCGCGAGGGATTCCAATAGGGGGCCGTCGCGCCATCGCAACTGCTGACGGCAGAACCGCCCAGCGCCAGTTCCCTGGCTCCCACGCCGAATTCAAACGGCGAACGTGTCCCGGCGCCATTAGAAGCGGCCGCAGATGCCATCAAGACCAACAGGCAGAATCCGAATATCAACAATCGTCTCATCGAATCACCGCCACTTTTCGTCTGTAGCTTTCCACCTTGCCGGACGTGTACCGGGCCGTGATGCGGCAGAAATAAGTGCCGGAAATGACATCATGGGCGTTGTCGTTGGCGCCGGTCCACTGGTCGGATTGATGCGGCCCGGCCATTCGCGGGGCTTGCGAAGCGATGGTTTTGACTAACTCACCGGTGATGGTAAATATTTCGATATCCACGTGCGCATCTTCGGACAGGACATAACCGACGGTCGTGACCTCGCCCCGCGACGGGAAGAACGGATTGGGGTAGTTGGAGAACGACTCTTCCAAACCGGCGGCCGTGATGGCTATCTCCATACCGGCCAGCGGATAAATCGATGGGATTACCAGCGGATAGACCGGGCTGAGGAGATTCCGGTCCAGCACGTCCATGAAGGCGGAGTCGGCGAATTGAATAAGGTAGTTTCCTTCCGGGGCCGAGGCGCGGATGTTGGCAGTCAAAGTCACTGGCCAGTCGGTTCCCCGTGGAATGACCGCGTCAGGGTCGATGGTCAGATCGATACCGTCGGCCGCGAGCACGGTGTCGACGGCGACAGTCTGCCCGTCGATCAACAATCTGACCGAACGGAAGATTTCCGAAGCGGCGACAGGCGTGGATCCGGACTCGGTGCGGCGGACCATCTGCCCTTTCAACGCATGCACGGCCAGGTCGCCTTGCAGCGGCGTTCCCTGATAATCAAACTGCGCCCGGAATAACGTGACGGCGGTATCACCGGCGAATGACAGGGCGGTCGGCAGAGAAACCGGCGTGACCATCGGTCGCCCGGCCGGAAGGAAAATCCCCGCTGTCGGCGACATCACCGGGAAGGTGAAGGGACAATCGCCGGATGGGGTTTGTCCGGTCGGTTGGCCGTCGGAGCAATCAAAGGCCCCGATCCTGTCTTCATCGTTTATCAAAAGGCGGAAATTGTCATAAGGCACTTCGGCGTCAATATCGCCGATCAACCGCACGGTGAATGTTTCGCCGGGCGCCAGATACAACCCGGTATCGCCGAAGAGGAAATTGGTCATGCCGGCAATTGTGCTCATGTTCGCCTGGTATTCGACCGGATTATCATCGATGCGGAAACCGATTCGGTCGAACAGACGGCTTGGGTCCAGGGGCGTCCCGAGCGAATCGGTCACGGCGATATCGACGCCATCGACCCGCACGGACGAGAAGTCCGGCGTGCCGGGATGATTGAACTGAAGTGCCATCATCGGGACGGCATCCGTTCCGGCGACGATTGACGGCGGCAATGCCGACGTCAGGCACAAGTCGGGCGAGGGCGCATTCTGGCGGAAGGCGGCCCAATCGGACAGCATAGGAAAGACCAGTCCGGCGGCCAGAGCCGCGGTATCGGAGACGGCCTCCAGGGTGGTTCCCGTGTTGATATCCCGCACCATAAAGGCGGTGCTGTCCGGAATGCCCATACGGAAGCCGGAACCGAGCGCGGATCTATTGAGGGCTACCACCACGCGCAATGAGTCGCGCTGGCCGTAGTTCAAATTCAATGGAGAACTCAGATGAACGAGGACGGCGGTGGATTCGGGCGAAAAGAAGCTTCGTTCACCCATCACCTGCTGGTCGCGGACGATGGAAATACCGGTAAACAGTTCGTTGGGCAAAACCGGGTTGCCGGCGCTGTCCAGCGCCACGACCGTCAGGTCGGTCACCTGGACCGACGAACTGCCGGAGCCGCCGGTGTGCCGCACATGCACCTGCATGATTTCGACGTCGCGTTGCCCGAAGTTTACGGTGGCACGCACCAGCGATGACCCTGAGACCATGACTTGCTGAGCGGGATCGTTTATCCAGCAAACGGCGGTTCGCAAAGGGAACCCGCTGCTGGCATTCAGCGGGACAGGCGTCCCGGTGTTGTCGTCGACCAGTGGGACGGCGGACGGATTATCTATGACCAGGCGGAAGCTGGAGGCTTCGGCCAGCGAATCGATATCAACCAAAAGCGACAGGTTGCACCGTTGCTCCGGCATGACGATTACCGGCTGATCGAACCGGAGCGTCAAGAGGCTTTCCGCCGGAATCGAGTCGGAAAGTATCTGCATGTTTAAACCGGTGGCCAAAATAATGCGGCTGAAGGCATGGTCGGCCGGGATTCCGGCGCCCGTCGCGTCTTCTATGCGCAGGCGCAGGCTGTCGAGCCGTAAAGGGGCCGTCGCGGAGGCGCTGTCCAGATGGATGCACTGAAGCGTAAGCGGGAAGACGTTTTCCTGTCCGCGCGTCACGGCGGTGGGCGTGGATTTGATCAGGTTGACTAGTCCGCCGGAGGCGGCCGCCTGGATGTTGACGACGCCGGTCGAGACCACGGCCGATGACTCGGCTTCTGTCGCGGCGAAAGCCTGAAGCTCCCACGAAATCGGGCCGGGTTGGCGGCCGGTATAATAGAACGTGAAGACGGTTATTTCGCCGGGCTCCAGATCGCGCGGGTCGGCGCTGAGGCTGTCCAGTGTGACCAGTGTCGTATCGTCCGTTTCCACAATCATCCCGACGACACTGTCCAACGGCGTGGCCAGGAGATTGGAGACGATAATTTCAACCGGGATGGGCTGACCAATGGAATACGTCGGCCGGATGTCGGCCGCGGCGACGCCGAGGCCGAAGTCGGAAATCGTAAAGACGCTGTTGCCGCAGACAATGCTGTCGCGAGGGCCGTCATTCTGCGAACCATATTGGCAACCGTTGACCGGGATTTCGAAATGAAGTCTTGTGTTCGGTGTCGCCTGCGCGGAAATGTCCGCAACGACGAAGAGGGTTTTCGGGGTATTCCCGATTGGTAACCAGATACCGCCGGCGACCCAATTTCCACCTATATAGTTGAAACC
>JAQVRW010000201.1:0-4947 GCA_028700875.1 Candidatus Zixiibacteriota bacterium
CTTGAGCGGATCCTTTTTTCAATGCGCCGTTTGCGGTGGAATATTATCGCCGTCGTACTGCTGTGTCCAAGCCGTGTCGCCGTTAGGCAGGTATTTTATGATGAGGAAATCATAACCGCGGTCGATGTTATAGTCATAAACCTGCCCGGCAACGTATACCTCGCCACTCTCGGCGACAACCAGATTAGTGCCCTTTTCGCTTATACTGGCAGACCCGTCATATATGTTCATCCAGGCGATAGTACCATCGGGTAGATACTTGATGGTGACGATATCGTAATCATAATCAATGGCATGCGTTTGCGAAAGGCCGGTCACGTAGATATTCCCCTGATAATCGACGACCAACTTCTGCGCGAGGTTAAATCCCGGCGGGTCCAAATTACCGTCGTAGGTATTGACCCAGGCGGTATTAACCTGCGCCGGCGCGGGCAAATACATTGCCATCAGAACAATCGCACACAGCGACAGCACCCTGATCGATATTGATCGCATGATTATATCTTCCCTCCCCAAGAAGGTTTGCATCTATTCGAAAACACCACTGCCCCATATTAAATTAGTGATTGTTTTCCAAATTGTCAAGATGATTTTCGCCCTCGCTTCATGAGGGCAGTCCGTGAAGATTACGACGCATCACAGGATGTACGGAGCCGGTCGGAGCCGAGGAGTATTTGTTTGGGTGGGATACGATATGCCGGGGCGGCCGGTCACAGGGGCAGAGTGGCCGACCACCCCGGCGGAGGAGAGATTCATTGTATTGATACTACTTCTCTGTCGCGCCGCTTTCCTGATTCGGATTGGATAGTTGTACTTTCACCCAGATTTCTTGTTTCTCCGGCTGATTGTTTTCCCTAGGTCCGCCACCGGGACCACCGCCGGGAGGCATGCCGCCTCCGCCGCCACCGGGACCACCACCGGGAGGCATGCCGCCTCCGCCGCCGCCCGGCCCGCCGCCCATTCCTTCGGGCCTCTTCATTTCCATATCGCCCCAGATGAATCCGACGCCGACCGGCTTGTCCGGTTTGGCTCCCAATCCGAAGGTTTTTATGGTGCTTTCCTTCAGAGGAATATAGAATTCATAAACCAAAAACTCCTTTTCCATGGCTCCCGCGACCGCCGGACCTTCGGAGCCGTCCATCGGAATCGCTTTTTCCATCATGTATTTCTTTTGGTAACAGAGGAAAGGATTTTCGATGTTGTCATTCATTCCCGGCATCTTTTCGTCCCTGTTTTGAGACATCCGCCCTGTCTGACCGGTGGCGCTTTTGCCTGAAGCCGCCATGATCTCTTTCATGGTCGGACCGCCGGTGAATTTCAGCTTGAAATCTTTCCCCTTCTTTCCTTCGGCGTCCAGATAGACGGTGAGTCCGCCCATGCGGATCCATCGTGCCCAATCCGCATCTCGGAAGTGCAAGACCAGGTACAGGTTGGTCGAATCGTTGCATACGCCGATGAACGCTTCCTGGTCGGCAAAGAAAAGAATCGATCGTTCCGGCCAATCGGCCCGCGCCCCATCGATTTTCAACGGCGTCTGAACCCATTGCGAGGGAATCTCGACGGTCTTGCCGTCGGCGAAGGTCGGCAGGAATGTGGAACAGCATGCTGCGGCAATCAAGCAGCACAACAGGCGGACAGGGAATCGCATTGCATCCTCCCTTATCAGGGATTATCGACAACACCCACTTATGTTCACTGTTTCTTCGCATCCTTATACGCCCATAGACGTTGAATCGCCGACGGCCGTCAATGATCGGTTACAATTTGAGACACATTAGCCACCGGCGACGGCTGATAACCCGGCGACGCGCAACCGATTATACGGGTAGTGATGCAGCACCTCCGGCGGGGACGCTCGACCGGGAGCGCATCATGGGAATGATGGCAACCTCAGCATGGAATCCGAAAGGAGGTGACACGGATGATCAGCGGAGTAAGCCAGTACAGCAGTTACTTGAGCGGAATCGACCTGACCGCTTTGAAGACGCGGCGGGAAGAGATGTTCTCCAAGATGGACACCGACAGCAACGGTTACGTCGACAAGGTGGAACTGCAGTCTTTCGGTGAGCAGCTCGCCGCCGAGGCCAAGGGGCCGACCGCGGACGAGCTTCTTTCCCAGATGGACACCGACGGCGACGGTCAGATCAGCAAGGCCGAATTCGATGCCGCCGAGGCCGAACGGGAAGGCCGGATGGCATCGATGAAGCCCGGTCCGCCGCCCATGTCCACGGAGGAGACCTTCTCTATCATGGACACCAACGGCGACGGGACCGTCGATAAGACGGAGTTGGAGGCCTTCCTGCAGCAATCCGCCGTCGAAACCGGCCAGACAGAGAATTCCAGCGATATTTTCTCAGCGCTGGACACCGACGGTGACGGCAAAATCAGCCAGGCCGAATTCAACGCCGCCCAGGTAAAGATGGAAACGGCGATGACGGCCGCGATGGCGGGTCAGGCCCGGTTCGACGAAGGGTCGTCGAGCAACACCATCGCCGCTCTGTCGGAGTCATCGGAGACAAGTGCCGACGGCGAAGCGTCGACGATCGGAAGTGCGATGGGAAAATACGTTTATGCGTATCAGCCCGCCGTCCAACCGGTTCTCGACCTGATCGGGTAAACACTGGGACCGGCCGAAGCCGTCACTCCGGCCGGTCCGTGTTTCGCCAAGAATGCGACCGCGGCCCGTTGGCAGCTTCCCCCACCCGGGCGCGAAAGATACAAAATGTTACGAAGCCTTGATACAATTCCGGTGTCTAAATATTTAGACTGATACAATACGGGTGGAGCCGCCTGCAGGGCGGCAAGGGTCTCAGGATTTGATTGGTTTGAAGGCAGGTGAATCATAAAAAACGGCACATCGACAACCCGCATCCTGCTGGTCGAGGATGACGTAAAGCTATCCCGGCTGGTGACGGAGTTCTTGGAACGCAACGATTTCGATGTCGCGGTCGAGTTCCGCGGCGACCGCGCGGTGGACCGAATCGTGCAGGAAAACCCGGACCTGGTCATTTTGGATATCATGCTGCCGGGGATGGACGGTTTCGATATTTGCAGACGGGTCCGGCCACAGTTCCGGCATCCGATCCTGATATTGACCGCCCGGGGCGACGAGGCCGATGAACTGGTGGGATTGGAATTGGGGGCCGATGATTACATGGCCAAGCCGGTGCGGCCGCAACTCCTGCTGGCCCGAATCAAGACGCTTCTGCGCCGGTCACAACGGTACAGTAGCGACACCCAGCAGATAACGGTCGGAGCAATGGAAATCGATGCCGCGGCCCGCTCGGTGCAGTTGGACGGACAGCCGGTCGACCTGACTTCGATGGAATTCGACCTGCTCTGGCTTTTGGCCAATCGGCCGGGAGAAGTAGTCACCCGGGACCAGATCAGCCACGCCCTGCAGGGACGGGAATGGGACGGTTTGGGACGCTCTATTGACTTGTGTATCTCCCGCCTGCGCCGTAAGTTGGGGGACGACGGAAAGAAACCGGAATGGATACGGTCCATCCGGGGAACGGGATATATGCTGGCAACCGAATCATGAGACGACTGTACTTCCGTTTCATCCTGGGCTTGTTGGTCATTCTGGTGCTTTCGTTTTCCGTGCCGCCGATGTTGTTTCGGCTGGGGAACCCACGGGGACCGCGACAGGGACAGGGATCGAGACCGCAGCCGGAACCCCCGGTAATGATGAGCGGTTCCGCCGAACTCTTGAAAACCAGGCTCGAAAACGTGCCCCCCGCGCAGTTGAACCGAGAACTGGATTCCCTGAAAATGTTTTTCCGTTTTCCGATGGTCCTGGTTGATGTCTCCGATCCGACCTTGCCCTCCGACATACGTCTTCGCGGCGACACCGGCAATCTGGTCAGCGAGGAGATCGCCGACGGTCATGAACGGGTATATGTCCCGCTCAAGGGGACCGGCAAGATCCTCATCCTCGGGCGGATGGCGGAACCGCGGCGTTCCGACACCAAATCCATCATTCTGGTCGTCGCCCTCGTGCTGGGGATCGTCGGCGTCTCCGGCTTTTGGATCATGGCCCCGGTCGTGCGCGACCTCCGGCTGCTGGAAAACGCCGCCTCTCGTTTCGGCGAAGGGGACCTGACCAGCCGGGCCGAGGTGAAATCGCATGACGCTGTCGGCAGCGTCGCCAAGCGGTTCAACATCATGGCCGGCAGCATCGAGGGGCTGATTCAGCGAGAACGACAACTTCTGCAGTCCGTTTCCCATGAGTTGCGGACGCCCATCGCCCGCATCCGTTTCAACCTCGATATGCTCCAGGACGCCGAGACCCCGGAAGAACAGCGCCGCCGCATCGGGGAAATCGACGGGGAGGTTTCCGAAATCGATCAACTCGTGGGTGAGCTTCTGGATTATAACCGGGTTCATTCCGAATCCTTGCCGGTGGACAGAAAAACCGTCTCCGTCAAGCAAATCCTCGACGAAATTACGACGCGTCTGCATGATTTTCGTCCGGAAATCGATATCGAGTTCTATCCGGAGACCGATTCCGAATGCCCAGTAACCGCCGACCGGCTGTTATTCCGCCGGGCGCTGCAAAACCTTTTATCCAACGCCCTTCGTTTTGCCCGCAAACGAGTCTTTGTCAGGTACACGCGGGGTGAGGCCGAGACAATCATTGACGTCTGCGATGATGGACCCGGCGTTCCGCCCGAGCGGCGGGAACAGATTCTGATGCCTTTCAATCGCACGGATGACAGCGACCACCGGCTTTCGGGCGGCGTAGGGCTGGGTCTGTCCATCGTCCGCCGCATCGTCGAACTGCACAACGGGTCGATGACCATCGGGGATTCCGACATCGGCGGCGCCTGCTTTACGACTCATTGGCCCGACAGCAAACTTCCGTCTCAGGGCAAAGGCGAGAAAAACACCGGATAAGCCGTTGGGCCCGGCGATTGACGGATATTGCCCACCCGCCCCCCCTAT
>JAQVRW010000201.1:4957-5879 GCA_028700875.1 Candidatus Zixiibacteriota bacterium
TATGAGCTTCCATCGATTCCCGGCAAACGCCGGGATCACCCCTTGGATTAATCTTCTGCGCATCTCAGCCGATAATTATGAGAGTGACCAAAAACATGGCGGAGGACTGTCTTGAAGAGCCTGTGTGTCAATACAATCGCCATCATTACCCTATTGGCGATGTGGGCGCCCGCATGCGGCGGCATATCTGAGGAGATAGAAAGCGCGTATACGCGCGGGGCCGCCATGTTGCAAACCGGCGATCTCCACAAAGCTCTGCCGCTTCTTGAAAAGGTCGAACAATCGGCCCCCGGTTACAAATCGGTGCACAGTTATCTGGTCACGGCGTACAAATTCATCGGCGTCGAATATTACGTCAACGACCGTCTCGACGAGGCCATCGCCGCCTGGCAAAAGGCCTTGCTTTATAATCCCGACAACCCGGAAATAAAAAACTATATCGCCCGAAGCCAAAGCGAGTCGAAGGCGATCAACAAACTGAACGGGGCGTTCGCTGCCCGAGTTATGGAAACAGCGACACCCGACAACAGTGAGCCGAAACCGGTCCATCAAACCGCGGCGGCCGCATCAATCACACCGGCCACGCCGGCTTCTTCGCCGACAGTCCAAACCGCTCCCAAGCATGGCCTCCCGGCCGCGGTCAAATCGAGCGCTATGGCATTCAACTCCGGCCTGGCTATCGGCCCGGCCTTTCCATCCGGCAGCACGGATGCCAAGCGTACGCCGCGCTGGCTCTTTTCGGGCAACGTGTCCCTGTCCTCGCGGGTCAATCCATGGGGCGGACGAATCGAATTTATCTATGGGCAATCCACGCGGGCGATGGCCGATGACACTATCGCCGGTTCCGAGCAGTACACCAGCCTTTTTGGAGCAAGCGTAAACGTCGTCAACCGGATTATATCCCGCCCCAGGCAGTCGATTC
>JAQVRW010000202.1 GCA_028700875.1 Candidatus Zixiibacteriota bacterium
GGCCAATCCAGGACAAGCGATGTTTTACAGCTTCTGCGTCCCCAGCAGTGGGTCAAAAACGGCGTGGTGCTGGCCGGGCTGATCTTCTCCGGCAGCGCCCACAATACCCACAAGATGCTGGTGGCTCTGGCGGCCACCGGGATATTCTGCCTGCTTTCTTCGGCCGTGTATATTATCAATGATCTGACCGATATCGCGGCCGACCGCAACCACCCGGTAAAGGCGTTACGGCCGATCGCCTCCGGGCGGGTCGCCCCGTCGTCGGCATTGACCGCGGCTATCGTCCTGGCGGTTGTCGCGCTGGCTTTGGCCGTCATCCTCGACCGCCCCTTTTTCGGCGTGGCGGCCGGGTATTTGGTGTTGAACCTGCTCTATTCCCTGTGGCTCAAGCATATCGTCATCATCGACGTCATGTGCATCGCGACCGGGTTCGTGTTGCGGGCCGTGGCCGGCGCGGTGGTAATCAAGGTTATCTTTTCGGGCTGGCTGTTGATCGCCTCGTTCCTACTGGCGCTGTTTTTGGGGTTCGGCAAACGCCGCCACGAACTGATCCTGTTGGAAAACGGCGGGGTCGATCATCGGCGGATATTGAAGCAGTATTCGAGCTATTTCCTGGATCAGTTGATCGGCGTGGTCACGCCGGCGGTGCTGGTTTGTTATCTGATTTATGTCATCTCGCCGGAGGTGACGCAGAAGCTCCACACGCAGTATTTATACCTGACCGTGCCGTTCGTGATCTACGGCATCTTCCGGTATTTGTACCTGATTCACCAGGAAGAGCGCGGCGGTTCGCCGACGGAGATTTTATTGACCGACCGGCCGCTATTGGCGACGGTGCTGCTGTGGCTGGTGACGGTCTTGCTGTTGCTGTATATCTTCGGCCGGTGATGTTTCGATTCCGGCGGTCTAGATAAATCCAAGAAGACGATAATTTGAAAGTCCCGCCGGGCCGATGGGTCGTCCCGAAAAGAGGGCGCGGGTCGTTGCCATAAATATATCCCGGCCGGCAAGATCGCCCCTTCCCCTCTTGAGTGCGGTCGCGTTCAGATTCCGTTCCGCCAACGCGACAGGGCGTTCCTCCGGCCGGGATGAAATCGATTTGGCGCCGAAGACCGGTCTCGACGCGATGTCTTACTTGCTGACTCTTCCTGGTGCAGGAACACGGGGTGGTCGGAGACAAAACATAGCGCCCAAAGCCTCCTTCCGTGCACCTTCCTCAATGGAAATAACTGATTATTGGGCCGATTTGTCAAGCGGAAGTTGGCGCTGCCCTCTTTTTTCATTCGGCGATAGGTGTGTCCGAAAGGTGCCCATTTACTGCACTCAAGTTTCTATCCCCTGCGTCTGATATGACTTGCAGGGATTGCAGTCGGGAGGCGGGCCGGCTTTGAAAATATAGTTGATGATGTATACCGCATCGCCGACATTTATTTTACAGTCATGGTTTGTATCGGAGGCGGTCATACAATTCGGTTCCGGCCCACCCCTGAAAATATACGCTATAAGGAAAACCGGGTCACCGACGGAGACCTTGCCGTCGTCGTTGATATCCCCCTGTACGACGCAGCATGCCCCCACCGGGGCGTACGCCGAGTCTGCAACCACTATTGCCGTTGTAGGGTATGCGGGATCGTGTGACACGAATTGCAGATTGTCGACCGAACAAACGCTTCCAAAACAATCGATGGTGGACCATTCATAATTTTCATAATCGAATGAGTAAGCATCTTGTTCACTAGGACAAAATACATATGATTTATAAATTTCTGGGTGCGTGTCTTCATTACCAGTGCCATGACATTTTCTATACCTGAGTACATCGATGTGGTGTAAATACCCTTGACCATCATAAGCTATCCATCCGGCCTCAGGGTAATAGATTTCCAACCAAGCATGTGCACCGTACGCGAGAGAGAACGAAAAGAAAGTGCCATCACCCCGCGGTATTCGATAATTGGCAGTGAAGTTAGTGCCGGAAACATATCGAGCCGGAATTCCCAGCGACCGTAGAAATGCAATTGATAAATGGGAAAACCCCACACAATGAGTCCGGTAGCGGTTGAGGGGATTTGAGTCAAGGGTATCAGAAAACACGCCGAGTGCATCAACATATGGATGGTCTGAGGGTGAACGATATTGCAGGTTATCAGCAATCCAAATGATGACGTTAGAAACTACTTGATATCGGAATTGGCATCCAGATGTGAAATGATTTTGCGCGAAAGCGCTAATCGCCGGATTGTCGGATTGGGTTTCACCGGATACTGGGAGCAAAAAGCGTGCGACGCTATCAGGGCAATCCGTATAATCGTATGGAGTACCATCTTCGAACCCATCCAATGTTGAAGCCATGCTTAAATCACCATTTTGGTAAACTACAAAGCAACCGGTGTCAGGATAATGAACCTGACCACGTGTAGTATCGCCCCAAACTAAATAATAGCAGGGACTTCCCGATTCGTCTGTGAATTCCTGTTCGATATCGGGTTCACTTTCAAAGGATACTACGTGATTAGAAATCTCTTGATTGTTTCCCCCGACCGTTGCATCGGTAACCTTCTTGACAATCACTCTTACTCCACAGACCCCGTGCGTGCTGCCGGTTATAAAAAACCCGGCGCGGATAGCAAGGGCTCCCGTAGCCGTCTGGGTCCCCTTGATCGTCCAAGTGCCGATATCGTCGGAATGTATCGACGTTATTGTGCACACAAGCGCAAAAAGAATTACAGCGATCCGCATACTTCCCCCCTTGTTATGACTACATTATTCGCGGATGCTGCGGCCGATCCACGACTATGGGAGGAATTACAATTGTGGCAATATCATACCGTTTTGTCGCCCGATTGAGGCCGTAAAGATTCACTGTCCAGATGTCGAAACTTTTCTTTCTGAACTCAATCGAAATCAAGGAAGTGTCATGGATAGTCGCCGCGGTTCTGCATTCCACGATACTGTCAGGATGAATAGCAAGACTGCTAACCCCCCGGTATAATATATACATAAGTGAATCTGCGGCCACATAATCAGAAAGACTTATATGAAAGTAATCAAGGTCTCCCGGGAAAGGTGACTGTCCGGCGCCAGATCCTCCGCCAAAAGGTAATTGTCTGTAGGCGATGTCCGACCAGTAGACGACAAGGAAAGTCCCTTTCGGCAACTCCACCGTCTTGACGGCAAAATGACCCTGTTTCGGCATGACGGCCATAACCTCCGCAATTACCGCGGAATCAGCCTGAAGTTTCGCCATCGTTTCGCAGAAGATCACCTTGTGGCCACCTCCGGCGTATTCCATAATGCTGTCGATAGCCTTCGCTGTCGGATTGGTTAGCGCTTTGCAGGCGGTTTCAATCGCAAACGGCATCCGTACAATGAACTCCATGCCGCTGGTGTCCGGTTTGGCGGCTGATTTGATCCGGTCGATTAAGGCTTTTTCGTAGTCATTTGGGGTATAGTCTTTGTCCGGCCTAAATTCCTGACCGACGGCTATCCCGCCAATCAGCAATATCATCCCGGCCAGAATCGCGGAAACGAGCCTGGTCGAAAACATGCCGGTGCGCCCGTTTTGGTTACCCATTGGCCACCTCAATACGTTAGAACTGTTTTAATCTTTTGGTGCCTTCGCCGCCCTGCGTCCTCTATTTTCATGACGATTGGCGATTCCTCTATGTCCACCATATTATCCTCATGTCTTGTTTGCCAAGCTAAATCTTCAAAGGTAATGAAATTAGTGATCATTCACCATCTTCCTGTCGGCTTTCATCTACCTGACTTTATGTGCCCCTGTTGCTTCCAATAACCTCCCGGTCGGGGGGGCTTTGTCACCTGCAATAGCCTGTATCTCAAAGAATTATACAAATCCGGCCCTCCCGAAGGCTCAATTTCCCGGGCGTTTTGCCGATAAGGGTTCTATGGATCAGCAACTTGGGACCCAAACCGGGTATGACCCGGTCAACCCGCCGGAATGGTCCGCCTTCGCGGAGCGCACCGGCCGGAAAATCAAAAAAGAAAAATCGATCCTGCGCGAGTATATCGAGACGATACTTATCGCGCTTCTGGCGGCGGTGCTGTTGCGCCTGTTCGTCGTCTCGGCCTATCATGTCTCCTCTGGTTCGATGGAAGACACGTTGCTGGCCGGGGATTATATCTTCGTCAACAAGCTGGCCTATGAATATTCGCCGCCCAAGATCGGCGACGTGATTGTTTTCTCCAACCCGTACGATCCCGGCAAGGATTATATCAAGCGGATCGTGGCCGTCAGCGGGCAGATGGTCGAGGTGGTGGACAAGGTGCTGGTAGTAGACGGCCAGGTTTCTCCGATTCCGGAGGGCTCGAAAAATATAGACAGCCGGATTATCCCGGCGGAGCTTTCCCCGCGTGACAATTTCGGCCCGATCACGGTCCCCGATGGGCAGTATTTCGTCATGGGGGACAACCGCGACGACAGCCAGGACAGCCGTTTCTGGGGCGGTCTCGACAAAAGTAATATCAAAGGCAAGGCCCTCTTCATATATTATTCTCATGTGCCCGATCCGCAAGCGCCCCAGTGGAAACCGCCCTACGTCCTGGAATTCTTCCAAATCCTCTTCCATAATATCGGGACCTTCTTCAGCCGCTCCCGTTTCGAGCGGATCGGACAGTCCTTCTGAGTTGATTTTCCGGCCGTACCCCGGCCCGATTTCTCTGTATCTTCATTTTCCATTCTGCACCAACCGCTGTCATTATTGCGATTTCTATAAAGTCCCCTATTCTAAAAACGAGGCCGCCCGCTATTTCCAAGCGTTGCGGTACGAGACCGAGATGGTCCTGGCGGCGTTGGGCCACGAGCCGGTCGATATCGCTTCTTTATATATAGGTGGCGGTACGCCCTCGCTTATGGCGATCGATTTTCTGACCGAATGGCTGGAGACGGTGAACGCCTACGGCCGCCTGATGCCGGGTTATGAATTCACGATCGAGGCCAACCCGGAAAGTCTGACCGCCGAATTCGCGGTCGGGGCGCATAACCTGGGGATCAACCGGATAGTGATCGGGGTGCAGTCGTTCGGGGTGGGGCTGTTGCGGCCGTTGGGGCGGCGGCAGAAGATGAAAGACATCTACCGGGCGTTTTATCTATGCCGTCTGGCCGGGTACGACAACATCGCCGCCGATTTAATCTTCGGTCTGCCGGACCAGAAGATCAGGCAGGTCAAGCTGGATATCGAACGGTTGGCGGCGCTGGAGCCGACGCATATATCGTTCTATCAACTGACGGTCGAACCAGATACTCGCTTGGCAATCGATATCGACAAAGGCCGAATCGCGCTTCCCGATGAGGACACCATTGCCTCGATGTACCGTTTCGGCTCGCACTTGCTGTCCGACAAGGGATACCTGCGGTATGAGGTTTCCAACTTCGCGCGCGAGGGGCGCATCTGCCGTCATAATCTGGCCTATTGGACCGGCGCGCCGTATATCGGCCTCGGTCCGGCCGCGCACGGGTTCGTCAACAACCATCGCTACGCCAACCACGCCGATTTGGAATCATATATCGGGATGCTGGAGGCGGGGCGGTTGCCGCTGGCGTTCGTGGAAGAGCTTGACTTCGATCAGCGGTTGATGGAGGCAATATTGCTGTCGCTGCGCACCGCCGAGGGCATCGACAAGGAGAAGTTGATCCGTACGTTCGGCGAGAGGGCGTTGGCGATTCTGGAGGGGAAGGCCAAGGGGAGGTATGTCTCATCGGGACATCTGATCGATGAGTTGGGTTTCGTGCGTCTGTCCGATGCCGGGTTTTTACTGGCCGATACGATCATCGCCGACTTAGTGGCGCAGGTGTAGCCGACTACTGCGTCATTGCGCCAATATGATCCAACTCCTGGCCGTAATCGGTCAACGTG
>JAQVRW010000005.1 GCA_028700875.1 Candidatus Zixiibacteriota bacterium
CCTGCGCCGGACCCTGGATTTCGACGGTGACATCGGGCACCGGTTTGGTCAGGTCGTAATAGACGACCCGGCCGGAAACCGTATTCACCGGCGGCACCGCATTGACGCTGCCGGGGCAGTAGGTGATATTCAATACCTGGGCCATGGGATTGACCACTTCGCTGATGCCCATCCACTCGATCGGGCCGATCTGACCGACTTCGCCGACAACCGTGAACCACAGGGTCATGATCGCCTCGCCATAGGGCACGTCAAATGCGCCGTCGAGGCTGTCCCAAACGTAATGGATCATCGGATCGGCGAAACCGATATCCGGGCCGGCCATGAAGTCGGAAGTGACCGAGTCGGCCTGGAGCACGGTGGTGTCATACCAGATATGGAATTCCAGTCCGGCGACATCGTTGATGTTGAAGGCGTAGATCGGCACGCCCACCGGAAGGCCTACCCCGCCGCTGACGTCGGCGATATCGAAACCGCATTCGCCGCCGCAATCGATCACGTTCATTTTCACCCAGACGGTGTGAGGCGATTCCGGATCGGCGGAGGAACTGACGTAGATCGGCAGCTCCTGCTCTCCCATAGGCAACTGGTCGGAGGGAACGTAGAAGGTGACATGTGACGGAGCCACGCCGGAATGGGCCGATATGTCGATCGGTGCGGTAGCGGTGGCTTCCCAGGGCAGGGTCCCATCGCCGGCGTTATAGATGTCGAACGCGCCTTCGACGGTGCCGCCTCGGCAGACATCGCCGAAATCAAACAGGCTGTCGGAGACGGCCAGTGACGGATGTTCGAGATACGCTACAAAGAGCTGAATTTTCAGGTAAAACGGACTGTTGGTCCCGTTGGATTCGAACTTGACGAATTCAAGGTACGGCCCGACTTCCAGACCTTCCGTATTGACCTCGAATTTCACCATCTGGTCCTGCGCGCCGCTGGTGGGCGTGACCGCCAACCAGGCGCTGTCCCACGTAGCCGTCCAGGTCAACGTTCCGCCGCAGGGGTTGGTCACCGGCTGACTGATCGAAGGGATCGTTTCGCCGATGGTGCCGTAGAAATTGATGGTGTCCACCGGGAAGGAGAAGCAAGGCGGCTCTTGCCCGGCGATGGTGATGCTGCCTTTGGCGAATCCCGTCGGCCGTTCAATACCGTGCTCATCAACGAATATAAACGTGTTGTTCGGGGGGATGAAACCGGTATCGATCGGCACCACCTGGGGAGCAGCGGATGAATCGATCGAGAAATACAATTTGGCCAGGAGCCCCTCGCCGGGGCCCAACGGATCCGTCGTGAGGGGAAGGGCCGCGATCACGATGGTCCATTCGTCGTTGTTTATTTCGACGATCTTGGTGTCCATATATTCGAAACGGCTGCCGACCCAGGAGACCGAATCGCAGATCATGCCTGAACCGACGAAATACAGCGGCAGACCGAATCCGCCATTGGCCACGAAGTTCTGATAGGTGATGTCGACCACCGTCTTGCCGCCGGAGAAGGTCGTGACATGAGACACTGCCACGGTATCCCGTTGCACGACGGCCGCCTCAACGGTAAGGCCGATCGCGACGTATTGCGGGGAGTTGGCGGCGGCATCGTCGTAGACGAGGATCGTATCGACATAGACTCCCGGCGTCAGGCCGGTGATATCAACGTTCACCGTGACGGTGCCGTTGCCGGTTCCGTTCGTGGGCGAGGGCACAAGCCAATCTTCCTGCGGGCCCAGGTACCAGTGCAGGACGCCTGTGCCGATGTTACTGATGGTGAATGTTTTCGTGAAGGTCTCGGATCCGCCTTCGACCGCCGTAAACTCCAACAAATCCGGAGACACACTGATCACCGGTTGCGGGGCGGGGGTGACGATCAACGTCACCTGCACCGACCGCGGGGAGTTGGTGGCGTTCGGGTCGGAAACCCGGATGGTATCGACATACGTCCCGGCAGCCAAACCGGTGGCGTCGACGGTCAGGGTGACCGCTCCGTCGCCGGTCCCCGATGTCGGGTAAAGGCTCAACCACGGGTCTATATTGGTCGCGGTCCAATGCAAAATTCCGGTTTCGACACTGGATATAATCATTACCTGTGTGTCCAGAACGCCGGCGCCGGCAACGGCATTGAACGTGAAATCAGTGGGCGAGAGGAAGATCGACGGTTTCATCGGCTCCGTAAGGAACAGGACGACAGGCACCCGCTGCGGCGAGTTGGTGGCTTCGGGGTCGGTCACGATAATGGTATCGGTATAGGTCCCCGCCGTCAAACCGGTAATATCCACGCTCACGGTGACGGATCCGTCGCCTGAACCGGATGTCGGGTCAAGGGTCAACCAGGCCGCTGCCTTCGAGGCCGTCCAGTTCAATGTTCCCGCCCCGGTATTGGTGATCGTCAGAGTCTGCGATGGCGGGGTGACGCTGTCGATGAGCGCATCGAATGTGAATGACGACGGCGCGAGGGCGATCGTCGGTTTCGGCGCCGCGGCCAAAACCAACGTCACGACCGCCCGCTGCGGGCTATTGGTGGCGTTGGGATCGGAGACCACGATTGTATCGACATAGATTCCGGCCGTCAATCCGGCGATATCAACGCTGAGGGTATCGACGGTATTGCCGGTGGCGGACATTTTGGTCAAGGTCATCCAGGTCGAGGATTTGGTGGCGGTCCAGACCAGCGTTCCCTGGCCGGGATTGACGATGGTCATAGTCTTTATCGCCGGATTGGCGCCGCCTTCGGTGGCGTTGAACGTGAATGACGTCGGCGAAAGAAGAATAGTCGGTTTGGGAGGCTCAGCCACCGTAAAGGTCACGATCGCCTGTTGCGGCGAATTTGTGGCGTTGGGATCGGACACCACGATGGTATCGACATAAATCCCGGCGACCAGCGATCCGACGGCCGCGCTCACGGTCACGCCGGCGTTGCCGGCGCCGGATGTCGGAGACAGTCCCAGCCAGGTCGATGACTTGGTGGCGGTCCAGTTCAGGGTCGCCTGCCCGGTGTTGGTTATTGTTAAAGCCTTGGCCATGGGGTCGCTTCCTCCCTGTGTGGCCGCAAAACTGAATGTGGTCGGCGACAGGGAGATGGTCGGCTTGGGCGGTGAGGCCACCACGAGCGTCACCGGAACCTTCTGCGGATTGTTGGAAGCGTTGGCGTCGGTGATGACGATCGTGTCGTAGTACGTGGCGGCGGTCAGGCCGGCGATGTTGGCGCTAACCGTCACCGAACCGGCGTCGGTTCCCGACGTGGGAGACAGTCCCAGCCAGGTCGATGCATTGGTCAATGTCCAGACGAGACTCCCGGCCCCAGCATTGGAGATGGTGAGGTACTGGTTGGCGGGATTGGACGCATCCTGAGTGGCGTTGAAGCCGAAGTTGGCCGGCGAGAAACCGATCGTCGGTTTGGGATTGCCGATGGTGAGTGTGCCCGGTCTCATCTGGGCCGTAAAATCGTCGCTGTCGGTCAGCGTGAAGCTAAAATAGGCCGGCCCGATAGTTGTGGTATCGATGGTAATTATCTGGTCCGGAGTGGCGGCGGGAATATTGAAATGCAATCTGCATGCCAGGCCCTGCCCCGGAGCGATATAGCTTTCCATGATCACGACCGCGCCGATATTGACCCGATGGTTGGTGTTGTCGATGGTCGCTATTCTCGTGGAGAGATAAGCCACACGACTATCCACCCAGGAAACGGAATCGAGCGTGATGGCGGAAGAGCTCCACGTGATCGGCATCGTGAGCGCGCCCAGCTCTTCGTCATTGTAGAAATACATTTCTACGACGGCTTTGCCGCCGGCGAGGCCGGTCGCGTCATTGATCCGCAAGGTGTCTGGATTCCCCGGATCGGAAGCCATCAGTCTCATTTGCGCGATATTTTCTGACATATCTCCGGACAGTGATTCCTGAGCCGTTGCCAGGGCCGTCAGTCCAAAGAGCATAATAAAAAGCACCAGGACCGCCTTCGTCCTCATCGCCCACCTCCTGTTAAGTCTAATATTCATACCACAAAAGACCCCATGTAGAATAAAGGAGCCGCAGTTTTCATTGGCGAGAAATATGCTTCACCGTATAGAAATATACAACCAATTCCTCTCTTGTCAACCATCAAAATATAACCCGTTCAAGAGAGTTGATACACGAAGGTCGTACTGATGTCTCAGGGCGCCGTCCGACGGCGCCTGTGTAACAGATAATACACAAATGCCGCAAGAAATATGCCCAAGGCATCGGCCATGAGGTCGAACGGGTCGGCCGTCCGCCCAGGGACAAACCATTGATGATACTCGTCGGACAGGCCAAATACAAGGGACAGGAGAATCGCCAGGGTATAGACCCAGCCGGTTTTCAGCGGCCGGGGAAGATTAGCCGTGACCCTTATCGCCATGAAACCGAACAGGAAATACTCGGCGGCGTGAGCCAGTTTGTCAAGGTACGGAATCTGTAACCCGGTGTCGGGCAAACGAGACAGAGATGATACATAAAATACGATCAGGGCATAGATGATAAGGGGGAGTTGATACAGTGCAAACCGTTTCACACTGACTCCATGTCGCGAGACGCAAAGTTTGCGGGGTCAATCCGAACCGGTCGGTGTCCTTTTGTCCGAAGTTTCTTGAGTATCATGGGCGAAGAGGTCCGGTCAGGCAAAGGGTATCAAAGACAGGGGTAAAACCCATGCGTCGATATTCTGCAAGAAGATTCACATGTGGGTCATTGAAAGAAGCCGAGCCATAATTGAGAGGACAGTAATACCGGGTATCGGTTCCTTCCCCGAGGCTGACTTTCAAACCGGTACGGCGCATGGTATCCGACCATGTACCCGCCTCGCCCAACGTGTCGCCGGGTTTGACCGATGTATGTTCCATGACCCGGAGGTTGACGATATGTTCCTGATAGACGGTGTAGTCGGAACCGGGAGTGCAGATCAAAGCGATCGAATAATCACTCTGCTCGACCGGGTTGGTGATGATGGTGTCGATTACTCCTGCCGTTACCGCCCGAACCGGCGCTCCGGGTCGCGTGTAATACTCCACGCCCCGTGACACAGAATACTGATCCACGGCGCCGCCGAAGGGAAGAATCACGGGACGGGAGAACAGAATGTCCCCCAGGGTCGAATCGGTCGGGTTGTATGCGCCGGACATGTTTACCGGCGTCACCGAAAAAACCGGGGGAGTGGCGGTAACCGGGTCATCCTCCTCGGCACAGGCTAGGGCCATAAGCCCGGCCATCATCAGCGCGGCTGCCCGCAACCATCGAATCATCGTCGCCATGATGTCATTGCCTCGGCGCCGGGGCGGCCGGTTTTTCCCGGTAGTCGGACCCGGTCGGTTTGATATAGATCCTGAAATATGCATCTCGAAACACCAGCGTCCAATTCCTGGCTATGGTCTGGAAGACCGGAAGTTTCATTTCACTGACTTCTCCCGCCACGGCCGTCGTCATATTATACGTTTTACATATCTCTTCGATGAAAGCAGGGTCCGTGCTGTTCATGAGTTGGTGATAGTCATCCAGCATTCGGCGGGAAATCTCCGGGTTCAATTGAAAATATTCGCCGGTTTTGTAGGCCAGAAGGCCGTGAACCGGAAACAGGGGCATGATCATCGTCCGATAGGCGATCCCGGTCGCCAGGACGTATGCCCTGGGATCGAGGTATTTTCCCAGGTTGGCTTTCACTCCCGCCGTGGAATTGACGTAATATTCAAATCCCTTTTTTTGCTGCTCATACAGGCTCAGATACTGCCAGTAGTGGTCGGCGGCACCCGCCATTACCAGAAGTACCAGCGCGAGGGTCGCCAATCTTCGTACGGTGATGATCTTCTGGAGGTACTCGACCGCAAAGCCGGCCAGAAAGAGAGTGACGAAAAAGAGTATCCGGGAGGCATAGGGGGAGCTGAAATGGTAGGCGGTAAACAGGAACGCCAGAGCGACAATATAGATGAAGGGCGGCCGTTCCTTGTGGCGGCGATAACCGAGTATCCCCAGCGCGGCGGCAGCAATGGCGAACAGAACATGCCAGTCGAACGGGTTGCCGTCGAGCGGCGAAACCAGATAGGAAAAGAATCCTTGCAACCAGGCCAGGTCGGGCAATCCCCGCCATAGGGCGAAGGTGGATGATCCGGCCAAACCGGGGCCATAGATCGAATAAGCCTGGACGAAAAACGGGATAATCACTATCAGAAAAACCGGGATAAACAAGCCGACCCGGCGGAAATTCTTCCTGATGATCAGTTCATCGGCCAAAGTAAATCCGATCGCGAACACATAGACCGGGGAAATCAGAAACGCCAGACCCCATAAGACGGCTATCGCGATATCGGCGGCGGGACTGCGGGAGGGGGCCAGATAGAGCCATAAACCAGCCATGAAGAAGGGGAGGGAATAGTAGAAAGCCGTGGCCAGATATATTTGCGCCGGGCCCATATGCTGGAAAACAAAAGGAACCAGCAGGGTCGCGAAAAACGCCGTCCGCCGGTCGAAAACCCGTCTCAGGATCAGATAGGAGAACAGGAAAATGAGGACGATGTTCTGGACGGCGGCGCACCGCAGAAGAACATCCAGTCCCACCCCGAGCCGGGCCGGAACCGACAAGACGACATGATACCAGGGGGGATGGAAACTGGGAAAGCCGCTGATCGGGTCGGCGTATAACTGCCCGATCATGACCCGCAGAATTTTCGCCTTGACGTACTGGATATCGGGCGTGAAAAAGTACAGCGGAGCGCTATAGATCAATATCGGGGCGGCCAACAGGAGAATCGCCGCCGCCAGCACCCATACTTTCCAGTCCCGTGTCATCCGTTAATCGGGCAAGCTCACTCGTCGCGGCCGTGGCATTTTTTATATTTCTTGCCGGAGCCGCAGGGACAGGGATCGTTGCGGCCGACTTTCGGTTCGGTATGGCGGATCGGTTTGCGCGTTCCCCGTTCCGATGCCTCCGCCATCGGGCTGCCTTCTTCCAGCTCCTCGCCGCCTTCGGCGGCGGCCGAGGCCAGGCCCATCCCGGTGGCATCGGCGTGGCTGGCCACCATCTGTGTGCTGCGTCGTTCCGGGGCCGGGGCCTGCTGGACGTTCACCTGCATGCGGAAGACTTTACCCACGATCTCTTTGTCGATTTCGTCGATCAGCCGGGCGAACATCTCGAACGATTCCTTTTTGTATTCGAGCAGGGGATCGCGCTGGCCGTAAGCCCGCAGGTTGATGCCGGTCCGCAGTTCATCGATTTCGTTGAGGTGATCCCGCCAGAACTGGTCGATGGTGACCAGCGCGGCGTACCGTTCGATTCGCCGCATCAGCTCGGAGCCATAAGCCTTTTCCTTGTTCTCATAGATGGCGGTGACCGCTTTCCTGATGACCTCATGCAGGCTTTGCCGGGTCAGCTGGGGAACATCCTCGTCCCGAATCTGCAGATTGAGCAGAAAGATGAAGGTCAATTGCTTGCGCAATTCATCGAGGTTCCAGTTTTCGGGATATTCCTTCTCCGGGCAATAAGCTTCGATCAGGTCATAGATGGTGTTGTCGATCAGCTCGTTGATGGGGCCCTTGATGTCTTCATGTTCGAGAACCTGCAGGCGGCGGCCATAGATCACCTGCCGCTGCTGGTTCATGACGTCGTCGTATTTGAGCGTATGCTTTCTGATGGCGAAGTTCTGGGCCTCGACCCGTTTCTGCGCGCGCTCGATCGCCTTGGTGATCATCGGATGGGTGATGACGTCCCCTTCCTTGACCCCCAGCCGGTCCATGACCCGGGCGATCCGGTCGGAACCGAACAGCCGCATCAGATCGTCTTCCAGCGACAGGAAAAACTGCGATGAGCCGGGGTCTCCCTGACGGCCGGCGCGGCCGCGCAATTGCCGGTCGATGCGGCGGGCCTCATGCCGTTCCGTTCCCAGAATATGCAAGCCGCCTTTGTCGACGACACCGGAGCCCAGCTTGATATCGGTGCCGCGGCCGGCCATGTTGGTGGCGATCGTCACGGCGCTCGCTTCGCCGGCATGGGCGACGATTTCGGCCTCCTGCTGATGTCGTTTGGCGTTGAGCACGTTGTGCTTGATGCCGCTCCGTTGCAGCATTCGCGAAAGGACTTCGGAGACCTCGACCGACACGGTGCCGACCAGCACCGGGCGGCCTTCGTTGTACAGGCGGGTGATTTCCTCGATGATAGCCGCGTATTTCTCGCGGCGGGTGCGGAAAATCTGGTCCTGCATCTCGTCCCGGCAGACCGGGCGGTTGGTCGGGATGACGACCACGTCCAGTTTGTAGATATCGAAGAATTCGGATGCCTCGGTCTCGGCGGTGCCGGTCATGCCGGCCAGCTTCTCGTACATGCGGAAATAATTCTGGATGGTGATGGTGGCCAGGGTCTGGGTTTGGGATTCGACCTTCACCCCCTCTTTCGCCTCGATCGCCTCGTGCAGGCCGTCGGAGTACCGCCGTCCGGCCATCAACCGGCCGGTGAACTCATCAACGATGACCACTTTGCCGTCCTGGACGACATATTCGACGTTTTTCTCGAACAGCGAATAGGCCTTGAGGAGCTGGCTGATGTTGTGCACTTTTTCCGAGCGGATACCGTGGAGCTTGTAGATTTCCTCGCTACGGCGGGCCTTTTCGTCCGGTGCCAGCTCTTCCTGCCCTTCGAGAGCCGAGAGTTCGGTGGCGATATCGGGGATGGTAAACAGGTCCTGGATTTCTTTGGGAAACTGGGCGCGGCCGTTATCGGTCAGGTCGATCGAATGCTCCCGTTCGTCGATGACGTAATACAACTGCTCGTCGAGTTCGTACATCTTCTTGTCGCGCATCACGGAGCCCTCGACCTGGGAAATCAACCGCTTGGCCCCGGTTTCCTTGAGCAGTTTCATGAACCGTTTGTGCTTGGGGGCCCCCCGCTGGGCCAGGAGGAGATTGAGGCCGATAGTGAATTCGTCGTCGTCGCCCGCTTCCAACATCTTCTCGGCTTCGGCGATTTTTTCGCCGACCAACTGGTTCTGGCGGCGGACCAGTTCGTTGACGTACGGACGCATTTCGTTGTATTTGCCGGTGTCGGGATTGGGCACCGCCCCGGAGATGATCAACGGCGTCCGGGCCTCGTCGATGAGCACGGAGTCGACTTCGTCGACGATGGCATAGCTGAAGTTGCGGTGGACCCGGTCTTCTACGTCCTGCACCATGTTGTCGCGCAGGTAGTCGAACCCCATCTCGTTGTTGGTGCCATAGGTGATATCGCAGTTGTACTGGGCTTTCCGCTCCTGGGGATCCTGATCATGTTGGACACATCCGACCGTAAGCCCCAAAAATTCGTAGATTTTCCCCATCCATTGGCTGTCGCGCAAGGCCAGGTAGTCGTTAACGGTGACAAGGTGGACGCCCTTTTTGGTCAGGGCATTCAGATAGATCGGCATGGTCGCCACCAGCGTTTTCCCTTCGCCGGTGGCCATTTCGGCGATCTTCCCCTGATGGAGGACGATTCCGCCGACGATCTGAACGTCATAGGGAACCATGTCCCAGGTAACCGGCATCCCGGCCATATCCCAGGTTTGGCCGATCAGTCGTTTGCAGGCCTGCTTGACGACGGCAAAAGCTTCCGGAAGAAGATCGTCGAGCGTTTCTCCGGCTTCATAACGGGCGACGAATTCATCGGTTTTCCCCCGGAGTTGTTCATCGGTCAGAGATTCGAATTCGGCAAAACGTTGGTTGACCTCTTCGACGATCGGTTGAATCTTCTTTATATCGCGGTCATGCTTGGTGCCAAAGACCTTTTCGATCAGACTTTTCATATGTCAATCTGCCTTTATAGTTATATTCGCGTACAAGTAACGTTCCTTTGACGGCCCAAGCAAGCACTTTCCGTCCGCCCCGAACGGCCGGTTCCGGGAGTTGACCGGAAACCGGCAGGGTATTATATTCCAACGGCTTTCGCAGGAGCCCAGGACGGCCAGGGATAGGCGGCAGGGTTCGGCCAACGATCAATCCCGGCGGTACTGATAATTCGATCGCGGCAACTGGCGCGACCGGCGTATGACTAGATTGTAACTGTTCGGAAGGGTATGGCGAATACGGTCATCGAGGGCATCGTCACGTGCGGCCACGGCAAGCAGTTTATCGTCTTTGCCGGGGGCGTTTACTATCGCTGCCATCTCCGCAAAAAGGTAAAATTCGCCACCGATCAGACCACCCCGGTCGCCGTTGGAGATGATGTCATGATCACCGTCATTACCCCCGAAGAGGGGGTGGTCGAGGAGGTCCTGCCCCGACGGACGGTGCTTTCCCGACCGGCGATCGGCCGGGAAACCAGCGAGCAGGTCCTGGCCGCCAACGTCGATTCCCTGATAATCGTCACCTCGGTGGCCAATCCGCCCCTTCGGACCGGTCTTATCGACCGTTTCATTATCGCCGCCGGGACCGGTAACCTGACCCCCGCTATCGTGGTCAACAAGGCCGATTTGGGGATCGGACCGGAGGCTCGGGAAGTCATCGATGTTTACCGCCACCTGGGGTACAGCTTATTTGTAACCTCGGTGGTAAACGGAGAAGGGCTTGATGATTTGCGGGGTTTCCTCAAGGACCATCGGTCGCTGATGTCGGGACATTCGGGTGTCGGCAAATCATCCCTGCTCAACCGGCTGGTGCCGGGGATATCACAACGGATTTCCGCCGTTTCCGCGCTCACCGGCAAAGGCCGTCATACGACCAGCTCCATGGAGCTTTTTGACCTTCCCGACGGCGGTTTCGTCATCGACACCCCGGGGCTCAAGGTCCTGGGGCTGTGGCAGGTGGACAGGGAGTCATTGGCGGCCTACTACCCGGAGTTTGAGGCATGCCGCGACCGATGCCGGTTTACCGGCTGCCGCCATCTGGCCGAACCGGACTGTGCGGTCAAGGAGGCGGTCGCATCCGGGGAAATCACCCGGCTACGGTACGACAATTATCGACACATTTACGAGACTCTTTCCGGCCCGGAATGGCAGTAAAAAGGCAAAGGAAACGGCCGTTGCCGCCGACATAATAGAGTAAGGAATCGTATGGCGTCCAAGAACATTGAGATTAAAGTCGGTCTCCTGGTTGTGGTCAGCATCCTGATCCTGATCGGGGCAATTTATCTTGCCAAGGGGTACAGTTACGGGCAGAAATTCTATTCCGTTTCCGCCTGGTTCCCCGAAGTCGGCGCGCTGTCGACGGGCGATTTGGTGTCGGTATCGGGCGTCAACAAGGGCAAGGTCAAGGAACTGAGCCTGTCCGAAGGCGGCGTCCTGGTACGAATGGATGTCGCCGTGGAGGTCGCCCTCAAGGAAGACGCCCAGTTTACGGTCAAGAATATCGGTCTCATGGGAGAACGGTTCATCGCCGTCAAACCGGGCACGTCAGAGCAGAAACTCGATCTGACCCGGCCGGCGACGGGCGGATTCGATGCCGGAATTCCCGAAGTCATGGGCATCATGGGGGAGGTGATCGCCCGGGTGAACGACCTGGTCAGCCTCCTGCAGAAAACCGTCATTTCCCCGGCCACGCTGGACAAGTTCTCGGAAACGGTGACCAGCCTTCGGGCGGTCACGTCCAATTTGGAAAACGCCACCGACCGCAACGTCCCCAAGATCGACAATGCGATCAACGACTTCGCCGCTCTGGCGCATAACGTGCGGGTGGGTCTGGAACGGAATACGCCGTATATCGATACCGGCGCGCAGAATTTCGCCGCCGCCTCGCAACAGCTCAGGGGCATGCTGGCCGACATGGAAACGGCCTCGAGCAAATTGAAAACGTTCGCCCAGCAATTGGAGGAGTCGGACGGGACGCTGCGGATGCTGATGGAAGATAGAAGACTCTATGACGACCTGCGCTCGACCGCCAGGAATCTCGACAGCCTGGTCAACGACGTCCGGCAGAACCCCAAGAAGTATATCAAATTTTCCGTGGAGATATTCTAACCGTGAAATTCACCCTGGCCTGCGCTCTGCACGATCATCAGCCGGTTGGCAACTTCGACCACGTGGTCGAAGCCGCCTATCGGGATTGCTATCTGCCGTTTATCCAGCTGGCGCGGCGGTTTCCGCGCGTGCGATTCTCGTACCATCAAAGCGGCATCCTCTGGCAGTGGCAGCGGAAGCATCATCCTGAGTTTTTTCCCTTGATCGAAGAAATGATTTCCTCCGGCCAGATCGAACTGTTGACCGGCGCCTTTTATGAACCGATTCTGCCGGCCATTCCGGATCGCGACAAGAGCGGCCAGTTGGCGATGTTGTCTACATATTTGAAAGAATATTTCCATGTTACTCCGCGCGGGATGTGGCTGGCCGAACGGGTCTGGGAGCCGAATCTTCCGGCCGTGATTCATGACGGCGGCGTGGGGTATCTTCCTCTGGACGATACACATTTCAAATATGCCGGCCTGAAGGATGAACAACTGTACGGCCCCTATATCACCGAAGAAGCCGGAAAAACAGTGACGCTTCTGCCGATCCAGCAGAGGCTGAGATACTTGATTCCCTTTGGAGTCCCGGAAGAGGTCATCGGCTACCTGCGACAGGCGGCGGAGCGGCATCCGGGGGGATTGGCGGTGTATGCCGACGACGGCGAGAAATTCGGGGTCTGGCCCGATACCTACCGTCACTGCTATACCGACCGCTGGCTGGAACGGTTTTTTACGTTGTTGGAACAGAACGCCGACTGGTTGGAAGTCGTCCCGCTGAGCGAGGCGGTGGCCAATATCCCTCCTATCGGCCGAGTATATTTGCCGACGGCGTCGTACAAGGAAATGCTGCAATGGGCGCTTCCGGCCGATAGCTTCGTCGAACTGGAACATTTCGAAAACAAGCTTAATGCCCTGGGCTTGATGGAACGTTTCGGGCATTTCGTCCGCGGCGGGCACTGGCGTGGTTTTCTGACCAAGTATCCCGAAGCGAATCTGATGCACAAAAAGATGCTGGCCGTTTCCGACCTGTATCAAGAACTGGCCGCGCGGCCCCATCCGGAGGCCAACGAACTGGCCCGCGCCCGCGATCTGCTGTATGCCGGGCAATGCAATTGCCCCTATTGGCATGGCGTTTTCGGCGGCCTGTACCTGCCGCATCTGCGGCAGGCCGTCTATCGTTGCCTGGTGGAGGCCGAGACGATTCTCCTGAAATTGGCGGGTCGGACGGTCTCGGTCACTTGTGAAGACCGCGACCGGGATGGATATACCGATATTATCCTTTCCGGCCGGGGTTTGGGTATGGTTGTTTCTCCCCATGATGGCGGGCGGATTCTGGAACTCGATAGCCGTGAGACCGGTCATAATCTGACCGACTGCCTGTCGCGACGGCATGAGGGGTATCATCATAAATTGCTCGAACCGCCCGGCAGCGCCGGAGGCGACAAGGCCAGGTCGATTCATGACATGGTCGTAGTCAAGGAAAGCGGTCTGGAGCGGCTTCTGGTCGAAGACGCTTATCTGCGGCGCCCGCTCTCGGATCATTTCCTGCCGACCGGAACCACTCTGGATGATTTCTCGGCCGTCCGGCATGTCGAACTGGGGGATTTCGTCAATCGGCCGTATGACTATTCGCTTAATGAACATGATGATGGTTTCGAAGTCGTCCTGACCCGGCAGGGACACGTGGGCCGGGATGAGCACGCGTTTCCTTTGACACTGACCAAGGCTATCCTGTTTCCCCGGCAGGGGAATACGATCACGGTCGAATACAGGCTGAAGCCTTCGAGCCGGATAGACCTGAAGGCCATATTCGGCGTGGAATTCGATTTCAACCTTCTGGCCCCGGAGGCTCCTGACCGTTATGCCATGATCGACGTCATCATGCCGGAACAGGCGCATCTGGCGGCGGCGGCGGAGACCCCCGAGGCTCGTCGGGTCGTCTACCTTGACCGATACCAGCAGGTGGGCATCGCCATTGAGGCCGATCGTCCGGGCCGGTTGTGGCGGATGCCGATCTATACCGTGTCTCTTTCGGAGGCGGGATTCGAAAAAGTCTTTCAGGGAAACTGCACCATGTTTCTGTTTCAACCGTCATTCGCCTCCGGTGAAGATTTTGTCGTTCGTTTCGCCCTCTATGCCGGGCCGTTGGCAAACCTGCCGGAGAACCATCTTTCCGGCCGAGCGGTGATCGATCATACGTGAACAAAACATGCTCTGTGGTGTCGCGAGAGGTATCGTATTTCCGATACTAATGTTTATGGTCGACGCGGAGTACGACAAAGCTATCGTTGACGAAAGCCGTTGGTTGTGCGATATGAGTCAGGGCTATTGACTTGTTCGGGAAGATGATATAGTCAGCACCATATTTTTCAATAATGGAGCTAAAGCGGCTTGAATCCATGGCGTTATATCCGGCGATGGCATCTGCCTCGTCCGCGAATTGCGCATTTCCACATACATCAACCATCCGGTGATACCATTCAAGCGCATCAGTGGGCGTCAACCCGCCGGATTTCCAGTCAACGACTACTGATCTTTTGGCCTGTAGGCGAAAATCCTGCATATTGGGAACGATAAGAAAGAGTGCGTCTTTCGGTGTTTTTTGGCACCATTGATAAAGTTCGGCAAATTCCGGGGGATACCCCTTTATCAAACGCGAGCGGGCTTTAAAGTCGCCCATGGATGTGAGTTCGCCGATCAGCAAGATGATGACCGCCGATGCCATAATAAATTGCCGCCAGTTCAGCCCAAATAAGCTCTGCCGCCTGCCTATATACAGCCGATAGAGCCATATGAGCAACAGAAGGAACAAGATGGCCGGGATGCGGAGCACGGCATAATAGTAATAATACCTCGATATTAATCCGGCACCCACAAATGCGATGGTAGTAGCCAAGAGCACTTTCTTATTACTATACGAAGCGATAAGAGGATCGGAAAACACGCATATACATACAATAATAAGCATAAATAGGTCTATGAATGGAGTAAGGCGCCAGACCATTAGCTGTGCCACCGCAGGAATATAAATAAACGTAGTGAGGAGGGTGCCAATACCGACAATGGCTATCATTGGTGCGCATAAGGCTACGATGACATTTCTTCCCGGATGTCGATTTAGAAATAGGCTCCCCATGGCAAAACCCATAAGCAACCATCCGACAAAAGGCATAAAGTCAAAGGCAAAATGCGCCGGGACGTAGTTATGTGGCAAACGTATATTGAAAAGCATTGCCTGCGCCGCGTTTGCGTGGGGCGAGGTAGCCATTTCCCACATAATGGGAAAGAAGGGCAATAACGTAATGAGCGGTATCAGCAGTTGTGCGGTCGCCCTTCGAAGTAAATTGGTTTTTCCTAAAATGATGTGAGCTGCAAAATAAAGAGGCAAAGAAAGAATTATATAATTTGCGTGAAAGAGCCCCCCTAACCCTATGGCTAAACCAGACGCGAAATACGACCCTCGGATAAAGAAAAACAGGGAAAGGAGAAAACCCAGAGCACCAACTGATGAAGGCTGAAATGTCCATGAGAAGATATAGGTTTCCGCTACGCTCTGTGTCCGGGTGCCGCATAATATTGCCATGACCGCTAAGAATATTGGAAGTGCGTTGTCCCGAGAGAGTTGCGCAATGATCCGGAATATAATGAAGGCCCCGAAAAAATTAGCCACAACATTGGCAATAATAAACGAAAATCCTTTAGGCGTTAACAGGAACAAGAAATAGACAATATATTTAAAGAAAGGATGTGGGTCCGCCGCTTGCGTTATTACCCAATCTTTGGCAAAAAGCCCTGGATCAAATAATCGCATTCCTTGTAAGAAATATGTGTTTTGATTGCTGACCCCATAATTCAATCCAAATTGAACTGCGAAACATAAGCTGGCCAGCAGAACCAAGATGACCTGCGGCAGCGTTTGTGCTGGCGAAAAAGAGAAAAAATCCGTCTCATTTTGTTCCTCCGTTCCTCCATCAAGCCCCGATACGAGTCCATGCACTATATTGAATAGCATAAGGCACCATCATTCTCGGCTCAAAAATAAAGCGTCGATCTTGGCGTCCGGTTGAAAAATCTCGATGGTGTGCCAGATAATTTATATTAATATAGTATTACTTTGCGATTTTATCAATGGAATTATTTCCCCTTGACCTCCCTCCTATCCAGTAATATTCTCGGCCTAGGACAAAATCAATTGCCCAATCGCCGAACGTGCCGTATCATATCAGACTATTGGACTACCAGCAGGAGATGATGATATGCAGAATTTCGTTTTCTATCTTCCCACCAGGATAATTTTCGGCGCCGGGACCATCGACAAAGTCGGCACGGAGGCCAAAGCGCTCGGACGCCGGGCGATCATCATCACCGGCAAACGGTCGGCGTCGGCATTCGGGATTATCAACCGGGTGACCGATTATCTGGAGCGGGAAGGGGTGGCGGCGGTTGTCTTCGATAAAATCGAGCCGAATCCCCGTTGCAGGACCATTGATGCTGCCGGTGAACTGGCCCGTCAAAACAAGTGCGACCTGGTCATCGGGCTGGGAGGCGGATCGGCCATGGACGCCGCCAAGGGAGTCGCCGTCGCGGCTTTGGAAGCCAGGCCACTTTGGGATTTTGTCCATCACGGCGGCATGCCGGCCAAACCGATCACCCGTGCCCTGCCGATCATGGAAATACCGACTTTGGCGGCGACTGGGTCGGAAGCCGATGCCGGCGGCGTCATCAGCAACTGGGAAACCCACGAGAAAGCAGTCCTCGGTTCGCCCCTGTTGTTTCCCAAAGTTTCGATCATCGACCCGGAATTGACCCTGACCGTCCCGGCCGATTACACCGCCGACGGCGGCATCGATATCATCTGCCACGTGATCGAAGGGTTCTTCGCTGGCGCTGACAATACGCCGATTCAGGATCGATTTGCCATCGGAGTCATCAAAACGGTCATGGAAAACCTGCCGATCTCCTTGCGCGAACCCCGCAATATCGACGCCCGGGCCAATCTGTCGTGGGCGTCGGCCGTGGCCTTGTCCGGGATGATCGGTTCGGGCCGCGACCAAGCCTTCCCGATCCATGCTCTGGAACACTCTTTGTCAGGTCATTATGACATATCTCATGGACGGGGGCTGGCGTTGTTAATGCCGGCGATCATGGAGTATTCCTACAAGAGCCGTCCGGCCAAATACGCCATGCTGGCGGAGGAACTGTTTGACATTCATCGCGATGGCCGTTCCGATGAGGAGCTGGCGCTGGCCGGAATCGAGGCGATGAAACGATTTCTGGCGTCCGTCGGACGTCTGCTAACGCTGAAAGAGATCGGGATAACCGACAACTCGCGGTTCGAGGCGATGGCGGATGACGCCTTACGAATCTACGGCGTGAAAGGCGAATACCTGGGTAACCCGAAGCCATTATATAAACAGGATATCCTGACTATTTTCGGCAACTTGGCCGAGTAAACCGCGATGGTGGGCCGGTATCGCTAACATATTTGTCCCCAAAGGGATAATCGGTCTTTGCCGACGGCAAAAATATTGGGAAAGCGGTTGCGTTTTGTAAACAAATGGCCTATTTTCTTGTTTAGTTTGGTAGGTCGGGTTTTGGTTGGAAGCCATTTCTGCCGATTAAAACAAGGAGAAGATGTTGAGTTACGTGTTAGCAATGGGGCAGCAACCCGCCGGGGCGGCGCAAGGCGGGCTAATGGGGATGCTGGGGATGTTGATCCCCTTTGCCGTGATTTTTGTCATCTTTTGGCTGCTTCTGATCCGGCCTCAGATGAAAAAACAGAAAGAGCATCAGAAACTTTTGGCCGCCCTCAAGAAAGGCGACCGGGTAGTGACTTCGAGCGGCATGTTTGGCACCATCGCCTCGTTTAATGAGGAGAAAAATATTGTGGTCCTCAAAGTGAGCGAGGACATCAAACTGGAGTTCCTGCGGTCTTCCATCGCCGGGAAGGTCGAATAGGCACGAGTGGAGCGGCAATGGCGATAAGGCCGATTGTCAAATACGGTAGCGCGGTTTTGCGGGAAATCTCCCGCCCGGTGGGTGACATCACCCCCGAGATCAAAGATTTGGTGGCCGATATGGTGGCCACCCTTAAAGCGGCCAGCGGACTTGGCTTGGCGGCGGTGCAAGTAGGCGTTTCCCTGCGAATATTCATTGTGGATTTATCCGCCCTCGAGATTACCGCCGAACCCAAAGTTTTTATCAATCCGGAGATTGTAGAAACCTCCGGCGCGACGGAGTACGAAGAAGGGTGTCTTTCCTTTCCGGGAATATACCAACTGCTGACTCGACCCGATCATGTGCGGGTCAGAGCGTTGGGTCTGGACGGAAAGGAATTTGTCGTGGAGACCGACGGGATTTATGCCCGGACCATCCTTCACGAATACGACCATCTGGACGGGGTCATGTTTATCGACCATTTCTCGACCGTCAGCCGAGCTCTCGTTGACCGCAAGTTGAAAAAACTGGCGAAATCCGCCTGACAATCGATTCTTCTCGCCGACCGACAACCTGATGAATGTAGTGTATATGGGGACGCCGGAGTTTGCCTGTTTTCCCCTGAAGACTCTGGCTGGTTCCCATCACAAAGTCATGGCCGTCGTAACCGGCCCGGATAAACCGGCCGGACGAGGGCATACGACCGTCCCCGGCCCGGTGAAAACCGCGGCCCTGGAACTGGGCCTGCCAATCTATCAGCCGGAATCGCTCAAAGACGAGTCATTCATCCAGTCGATGGCTTCCCTCGGGGCCGACCTGTTTGTCGTGATCGCCTTCCGCATTCTGCCCGAAAATCTGTATCGTCTTCCCCGATGCGGGGCGATCAACATCCATGCCTCCCTGCTGCCCAAATATCGCGGGGCCGCGCCGATCCACCACGCCGTGAAGAACGGCGAGGAGACCACCGGCCTGACTTCGTTCTTTTTAACCCGCAAGGTGGATGAAGGGGAGATGATCGCCCAGACGGCTACGCCGATCGATCCGGACGAAATCTGTTCGGCGCTGTCGACGCGGTTGTCGCGTCTGGCGGGGCCATTTCTGCTGGAGACGCTGGAAAAAATCGCCGAACCGGGATTTTGTCCTTTGCGGCAGGATGACCGGCAGGCGATGCCCGCGCCCAAGATTCATCCCGCCGACGGCCTGATCGACTGGCGGCAGGATCGGCGAAGGATTCATAACCACATCAGGGCTTTTTCGGAACGGCCCGGGGCGTTCAGCTACCTGGGCGATCTGAAAGTGAAAATTCTTCAATCTGCGCTGACGGCGGAAATGCCGTCGGCGTCTTTGGAACCGGGCCGCCTGGCCGTGATTGACCGGCGGCTGTATGTCGGCGCCGGCGATGGCCCGCTGGGCCTGCTCCGTCTGCAACCGGAGGGCAAACGGGTCATGGACGGCGCCGCATTTATCAACGGTTACCGCATTACCACCGAACACAATTTTACCGATGCGCGAAAGGAGGTGAAATATTGAAGCGTGAAATAGTTATTAATTCCACGTCCCATGAGACACGGGTTGCATTGCTGGAGGATGGCCGTCTGGTCGAACTGCTGGTTCAGGGCGCCGATGAGCGCCGTCTGGTCGGCAACATCTACAAGGGGAGGATAAAGACGGTGCTACCCGGCATGCAGGCCGCATTTGTCGATATCGGCATGGAAAAGGCGGCGTTTTTGCATTCCTCGGATATCGGGCAACTGACCGGCGACGACCGGTATGACGCCGATGACGACGAGGAAGCGCCCGCCGAAATCATCCGCAAGACCCGACGGGCCGGAATCGAAACGGTGCTGAAAGACGGCCAGGAAATACTGGTGCAGGTTATCAAGGAACCGATTTCGACCAAGGGCCCCCGGGTAACGTCGGAAGTATCGATCGCGGGGCGGTACCTGGTGCTGGTGCCTGATGATCACCATATCCGGGTGTCCAAGCGGATCTCCGACTGGGGAGAGAAGAAACGGTTGCGCAATCTGCTTCGGCCGCTTCGGCCGGAAGGGTTCGGATTGATCATCCGCACCGAAGGGGAGGGACGTCAGGAGACCGATTTCAAATCGGATATCAAGCGACTGCTCAAATTTTGGGGTCAACTCAAGAAACTGGCCGACCGGTCGGAACCGCCGTCGCTGATCCATCAGGAGATGGGCATGGTCAGCGGATTGATCCGCGATGTGTATACCGACGATGTCGAAAGTCTGGCGGTCGACAACCGCTCCGTTTATCGGGAGATTTTGTCTTTCGTGCGGGAGATTGCCCCCGCGCTGAAGGGACGAGTCAAGCTGTATACCGAGCCTACGCCGATTTACGACTATTACAATATCGAGCCGGAAATCGAAAAGATGATCGACCGCCGGGTCTGGATCCGCAAGGGATCCTACCTGATCGTCGACCAGACCGAGGCCATGGTGACCATCGATGTCAACACCGGCCGGTTCGTCGGCAAGAAAGATCAGGAGTTGACCATTCTGCGGACCAACCTCGAGGCGGCCCGCGAAGTGGCCCGGCAGATTCGTCTGCGCGATATCGGCGGCCTGATCGTCATCGATTTTATCGACATGTACAGCCGGGAAAACCGCCGCAAGCTCTATGACGAGTTTTGCAGCTGGCTGCGATACGACCGAGCCAAGCGGGCGGTCAGCCCGGTGTCCGATTTCGGTTTGATCGAGATGACCCGCGAACGGATCCGTCCGTCGCTGATGACCGCGCTTTCGGAGCCGTGTCCGCACTGCAACGGGCTGGGACGGGTGCTGTCCCGTCAGACCATGGCGACCAAGGTGGAACGTTGGTTCCAGCGGGCCAAAGCCGCCGGCAAGTACAACAAGTTCAATCTGGTGGTCAATCCCGTTCTAGGCGATTTCCTGACCGACGGCGCGGCTAACCGCGTGGCCAGGATCGCCAACGTCTATCATTTCCACGTCAACCTGGTGCGCGATACCACCATGTCGCCCCAGGAGTTCATGGTTATGGATATGGATAGCGGGCGGAATCTGACGCGCGAGCATATCGGCGGAGTATCGGCCGACGCCGAGATGATGGCGCATCAATCGGCCTAGATATAAGCCAATACACAAAAAAGGGAGGCCCTTTCGGGGCTTCCCTTTTTTTATGACTTTGTGCGGTTATTTTTTATGGACAGCATGGCGCCGGGCCGCCGCGGAAGATGTAGCTCACCAGCTACACGGCATCACCCACGTTGACCTTGCTATCGCAGTTGGCATCGCCGGCTCCCATATGTGGGGGCGGGGGGCCGTTCCGGAAGATATAGCTGACGATATACACGGCATCGCCGATGTTGATCTTGCTGTCGCTATTTGCATCACCGCATAAAACCATCACACTAAACGCCCGAAAAGCTGTGGCTGCTACTTCGCCCCAATCATCGGAAGCGATCACCTTCCAGTAGAAATGAAGCGTGTCGGCCGATCCCTTGGGTGCGGGGAGCAGGGACGCTTCGACAGTATAAGTAGTATCTGAGCTGACCGAAACCATCACTGAGTCGGAATAATCTTCCGACCGAGCGATAACAACCCGATACGAGGGGATATGCCCCGGATTGGGGTCAATGGCCGGGTGCCATTGTATAGCACACGGGAACTCGCCGAACATGGCGCCATCAACGGTGATAATCTGAGCGCTGTCCGGCGGAAGATTCTGAAACGTTTCGGCAACCAATGGCTGCGCCGGAATGGCAGAGACAGGTATATTATCCGCTAATGGAATCGGGGTCTGATAATATGTGTTGTCCATCAGGATTGTGAAACAATCATCCGGCTGAGCACCGGCGTCCGGCACCACTGTCACGGAAACCGGGCCGACGGTATCAAGAGGGATCATTACCAGGGTGGAGCTGTCACCGTCTTGATCGGTGTCCATGCGGAAATATCGGCTGCCCGACACCTCCGATGACATCCAATCCACCACCCGGCCCCGGGGATCGGTAACCGATAATCTAACCGGAGAGAAGGATTGTATTACGCACATATTCTCAGCTTTGGGCTCAACGCCAATGACAATGATATCATTGGCCGAGTCCACAACAATGAGGCTCAGACTTTCGAGATTGTCGGCGCCCGATCCGCTTTTATCATTCAGGTCCAGGTGCTTGTTCACGAGTTGTATATACTTTGGAACCAAAAACCCAGCATTCATCGTGGTCTTGACCGCCTTGAGAAGTCCTCCATCGGTTGGCTTCATCCGAAGCACATTGAGAATCATAGAAATATCATCCGCCAACACATGGCCGCGCGCAGCCTCTTCGGGAGTCAATATTGGGTCGGCGGGATTAGAAGCTATATCCACAAGCTGATGAAAGGCTTCATTAAAAGTATTGCTGAAGGTTTCCGCGCCCAGTACATACACGGCTCCGAGACCGAGGGCGCAATGCGAAACGCCGGAGGCTGAAATTGGCGAACATTTGGCAACCCCGGCGTTGAACGCCCCTGCCGCCAATTTGCCGCTGTAGGATTCGGTCGTGCGTTTCCACCCGCCGGTCACGAATGAGGCCTCCTGTCGATAAAGATCTTTAGACGGTTCGACGAGGTTGTCCACCGTCGAGTTGCTCAGGCTCGACCAATATTGATTCCAAAAACCCGGCTTAACGGAAACGTTTTGGGTCGATTGTGACGGCAGATCGTCCGCTTGCCCCATGTCAAGGTGCATATCAACCACGAAATCCGCCTGATGGTTATCGTCGTATGGGGGGCCGATGGCTGGGTCATTAACCGCAAACGAAAAATAGGAGCGGGCTATTCCATATTCGGTTGATATCCCGAGAGAAGCCGTGAAAGTGCCGGTTTCCTCCATGGCCGCCATTAATTGGCAGGAAAAGCTCCCATCCGCATCAACAATCACATCAGTGGATTGGCGATTTATCGGGTTTTCAACCGTACAAACGCCGGAACCAACAGGAAACGATTTCTCTGTCCAATAGGTTATCACGCCGGATATCATGATCTCATCG
>JAQVRW010000203.1 GCA_028700875.1 Candidatus Zixiibacteriota bacterium
CCAAAGTGCTTTGGGATCGGATCATTTCGTTACTCTGACCGAAGCGAACGGGGGACGGTATGATCGGAAATCGGGCCAAGGCATCAGCCTGCGGCACGGTACCACGATTACGATGGGCGACTATGAGTTTATATATCAAAATATGTGAGGAGGCTTGACCATGAGGGGTTACGACAGCACCAGCAAACACCGGGACAACCCGGGATCCGCGGCTTTGAATGAGCAGCAATTGAATGTTCGGCCGACATTTTATGTTGGTTTGGGTGGCATCGGTTGTGCCGTATTGCGTCGGTTGAAAACGAGGATCAGGCAAATTGCCCCGGAAGCCGAGAGCGCCTTTGCTTTCCTGGGCGCGGACACTCAGGCTCATGAAGTGAGTGATATCCTTACGGCGAATGAATACGTCGCCTTATCATTGGGCGTCAAACCCGATGCTGTGGCTAAGATGGAGCCGGATACATTGGATTGGTATCGCCGGCTCGTCAAAGGGTGGCGGGCCAAAAGCATAACCTTTGGCGCCAATCAAGTCAAAGCCGTGGGCAGACTTGCCCTGCGTTACCCGCCCACGTTCCAGGAATTTGTGGCGAAAATGGCGAAGGCCAATAATCAACTGGGACGGGCGAAAGATGCACTGGGACACGGAGCTTCGGTGAAAGTGTATATCATTTCCAGCCTGATGGGGGGAACTGGTTCCGGGAGTCTGGTCGATATCATGGCGGTCGTGGGACGGTATTTTGAAAGGGAGGCCGGACCGGATTTTCCGTATCAAGCCATTCTTCTGACTCCCGACGTTCTATTGAATGAAATATCCGATGGTCAGCTGGAGGTACTCAAATCCAATACCTATGCCACGCTCAAGGAATTGCATCATACCATTTCCGGGCAGGAATTGACCGTTGATTATGACGATAAAATCTTCCGGGGAACGAAAATCGCCTCCGACGCCCTGCCTCGGGTGATCCATTTGATCGGCGACAAAAACGAAGACGGATTTATCGTGGCCGGTTTGATAGAGGAACTCGGGGATATCGTCGTATCCTATCTGGCTTCGGAGATTCAAACGCCGATGAAAGACCTGTTTTCCAATGTGCAAATCCAGGATAAGGAAAACAGCGATTTCGATGAACCCGGTCGGGATGATGCGTTCCGGGCTTTTTCATCTTTCGGAGTCGTGCGTACCGGCTTCCCCAAAGAGATCATTGAACAGCTATTTGCCCTCCAGGCGGCCCATGCGACTTTGGATGCCGAATTGGCATCGTCGTCCGGTACGTTTGATCGGGTCGCCAATTGGATAGAATCACATAACCTGAAAGAAAACGGCGCGGATCAGCTTCAGGACCAAATTCGCCAGGAACATAAGAAGATAAGCATTGACGCCAAAGGGAATATCATGGCGGCCGGCTTCAAGTATGAAAAGCTCTTGGCCGAAGCGAAGGCATACCAGAAGAAAATGACCGATTCACTCGAAGCCGATAAGAAGAAGACGGTAAGCAAACAGGTGGACGATATCGCCAAAGCCATCGTGGTGGACGCGCAAAAAACCTTCGAGGATGTTCTGAAGCAGGAGAATTTGACCGACGCCATGCAGTTTGCGGGCGTGCTGCTGGAATCATTGAAGGATCACCAGAAAGCCTTGAGGGAGGAGGCGGAGGTTGCCAGGGGATTTCTCGCGAAAGCCTCCGATGAGGTCAAATCAAGCATCGGCATCATTGACCAGTCGATAAAGGGATATTTCGGGCGGAGACGGAGAGTGGAAGACGCGGTGAATGACTTCGATGCCCGGCTGGAAAATATGTTGAATAGGCAGGTCAATGTCTGGATCATGGATGAAGCGGATAAGGTGTATATAAAGCTTCAGGAAAAGTGCGATCGCCTGATCAAGGAATGGAAAGACTCCGTAGATATGCTCAAAGGGCATCGGGCCGGCATGGAAACGAACATCACCAGCCTCAGGAATTTTCTGGACCGGCTTGCGGACATAGAAAAACGCGGCCCGGAAAACCGCTTCAGTCTGGTCAATTCGATTCGGGCCAATGAACTTTATCAAGAGATCGTGGGGCCGGAATTGGAGGGTATTATCGGGAGGACGCGCAATCTGATTGTCGATAAAGGCATGCTGAAACGGGTCAAACAGACTTTCGAGGATTGGAGCTCTAATCTGGAGGAACAACTCGTCACGAACGAAATGAATTCGAGGTTGGAACCGATCGACTTTGCGTATGTCCTGGATAGATTCTATCCCAAAGAAGATCAGAAGAAAGTATTGTTTGACAACCTGAGCAGTCTGTCCACCCCCCTGTTTCGGCTGGACGGGAACCTGAAACAATCGGATTATGAAGCATATTGGATTGTCGGCGTACATCCCTCTCTCCAGGAAAGGTTTCATAATGAATATGAACGTTTCCTCGGAGCTCAAAGGGGGCGGGTCTATGCGGGGTTCGATTCGGCGCATGAAATCATCATCTACCAACTGAAACACGGTTACACCATTCATTCCTTCCTGCCGCTGCGGGATTACCAGTCGCACTATACGATCAGGCTGAACGATTACCGGCGGGGAATCGAAAAGAAAGAACCGAAACGACCGGTTCATGGTTGGGTCGAGGCGACGGAATGGGCGGATCTCATCCCCAACCGTGAAGCGGAGGAGGGGCTGAAGTGGTTCATATTGGGGCGAGCTTTCAATCATCTCTTTCCCGCCCAGGGGGCTTCGTCACCGACAGACCGGAAGAATACATCGTATCTTTATGCCCGCGGAGCGTGTTACTTCATGCAGACCTCAGAAGGCCAAAAGCCCGAGGAAGTCGGCAGAGGGCTGGCGGATGCGGTCCGGAACTTCTCCGAGCGCACCAATCTTCTACAGACCATGCAAACCATGATCAGGTCGAAGATCGCGGAAGCGGGCGAGCAGGTTATCCGCGAAGGACTCGAACAAGAGTACGTGCCGATTCTGAAAAATGAGATCGAAATAGCTACCAATAATCCCAAATCCGGAGACAGCGCCAGAGCTGATATCCTGCGTAAACTTTTCGGCGCGCTCAGACAATTTATCGACGAAGATCTCAGGTCGCCCGGCCGGGTCTAAGGCGAAAGAAGCATATGCTGGATACCTTGCGGAACGAAATCGCCCGGGTTGTGGCAACTCGCGGCGGAAAAGGACCGGATGAAACGGCGCGGACGTTTATTTATCTGGCTTCCCCGTCCCTGATGCCCGTGAAAAAGTGGTTCGAGGAACATTACCCCCAAAAGGATCCCGACGCCGAGTTCCTTTCCCCCTGGCTTGTCAGCCAGGAAGGGACGGGTGATTTCGCGGGCAAAGTGAATAACGCGGTCATTTGTGCCTATGACGCCAACCTGATCGGCACGTTGGTGATGAAGGGCACAAAGATCGCAAATTCCCTGAACCAGGTGCTGGTAATCGCGGATCTGAGCGAAGCCGGTATCGAGAAGCGAATCGTTGAGGAATGCCGAGTCATAGCGGAGACTTTGCAACGGTGTTCAGGCGGCGGGGCGCCGGTTTTTTGGACCGGCATCTTTATTATCGGGCGAGTGGGGTCGGGGGAAACGGAAACTCAACCGCCCGACGCGGTCAAGGAGAAGACACGGAAACGGACTCGTTTCGCCAGTAAGGAAACAGTCAAGAGCCTTCTCGAGAAATTGTCGGATGAGCTTTTTGGCCGAGTTTTTCTCCTCAACGTTTCCAATTCTCAGGGTATTCTGATTCCCGAAGACCGCGATGAAACCTGCCTGCTTGGCCAGTTGCTGTATTTTCTGATGACCTACCCTATGGCGACCGGCCAGGCCGGGAATTACATAAATTGGATCAATGCCAATTCTGCGTCCAACAATTATGTGACGGGGTTTTCGGCCGTTTCCTTCATCCTTCCGGTGGAGACAATCCTGGAGGTGGTCGCGGTTGCCAGGGGAACCGAGATCATGAATGAGGGGCTGCTCAACCTGGGCAACAGGGATCGTTTCGGCTTGTATCTTCTCAGCTTTCTCCAGAAGAACTTCCTTACTGCGGGCGAGACTCTGGAAAACAGGCTGTCTACCGACAAGGAATTGCCGTTGCTGAATCCGACAACGTCGTTTCCCGATTTCGATGAAATGCCGCTTGATGATTATTTGGAGACAATGAGCAACATCGACGCCTCACTTCCCGGGGCGGCCATGGAAAACCATACCAGGATGCAAAGCATAGCCGAACGATGTTTGAATGAAGTTCGGATTTCATTGGACGATCACTCGGAAAGCATGGCCGGCCGGGAACAGGGAGGCCTCTTGATGGCCGACCAATTCCTTGAGGGTTTGCAGAGCCATATCGAAAAGATCACCCCCAAGGACGGAAAACCGACGCAGTATGATGATCCCGGGGGAGAAATCCGCACGTTGGGCGGGCTGGCCGCAAAATCCCCAAGAAAAGCAGCCGTCTTTGCCAGAGGATTCGTCTTGCCCCTGGCCTCCATCCTGGCGGTCAATATCTTGCCGCTTGCTCCGATCTGGAAAACGGTACTTCTCATCGCTTTGCCGCTGCTGTGCGTGCTCTTAAGCATTTTTGTCTATATCTCGACACGGCAGGAACTCAAGAATCACGTCCTGAATCTCCAGAGCCTGCTCCGGGCGAAATTCGAAATCTTGATGGCCGACAAGAAAGCCGAAGTCGTCGCCAAGCACATGAATGACGTTCAGGCAGAAGTGAAGACAACTCGGGAATTGGCCAGGGCCGCCGTGGAGCGTATCAAAACGCTCGTGAAATATTTCGGCGATGAGTACAATCCCGGATTGCGCGAGGAAGATGCTTTCTGGAAATTCGCGGTGAAGGAAACGCAATTCAGGGATTATGTGCCGTTGTGCCGCGTGAATATCGGTGACGTGGCCAGGGATTATCTCGCTCTCGAGCGTCCTCTATTCCCCTGGCGGCGTCTGATTGCCTGTCATGAACCGACACCGGATCCTTGGGAGTTCGGTCTCGTCGAAAAAGCAGGCCTGCGAGTACTGCCCGATTGCGGAGATATTATCAATCTCACTATCCAGTCGCGGTTCAATCCGGAAATGCCGCAATACCAGGGCTATTTGGAGCTCATTACGAGGCTGGGACATCCTTTCCTGACGGTCAATGCCATGCGGAAGGAAAACGGTGCCATCACCACTTGCATGATGGCGGAGATCGGCCCGCCGGCGCAATCTCCCATGCTTGGCGGTTTTATCAATGATTTGTCCCGGCATTTTACCTTATACACTTTTGGGGAGCTGCCTCCGTATCGACTTTCCCTGTTCGGGTTCATGGAAGGGGTCAGCGTCGATGATGTTGATTTGCAGTGAGGAGTCGTAATGCTGTTTATGGCCTTGATCATATACGGAGTACTGATCCCCGGTGTCTGTTTTGCGTCGGCCATGGTCGCCCCGTTGCCCAGGGGGCTTTTCCTGCTGATCGTTCCACCGCTGCTCTATGCCGTCTCCATCCTGCTTTCGCTTTTCGCGGCTTACCTCATCGATATCTACAATCCCCGCGTCAAGGATAGGATGCGGGATCTGCTTTGGGTACCGGGGGTTCGATGGTCGTGTGCGCTGACCGCCATAATCATCGCCCTTTGTCTTCTGGTGGATTTCATATGGTTTCGCGTGGTGCCGTCGACTCTGGCGCTTTCTTATCTGCTCCCCATCCTGATCGTTTCGGCCGTGAACGCCGCCGGCATTGAAGTGAATCTGAAAAGACTGGCGCGGGAACCCGCTCCGGGTAAAGCGGTGATTCCCGAACTCCCCTCCGGGCCGGAAATAGCGGAGGATATTGTCAGAGACTTTCGATGGGAGTTCAAGGGAAAACCATACGAGGTCAGG
>JAQVRW010000204.1 GCA_028700875.1 Candidatus Zixiibacteriota bacterium
AAATGGGTCATGCGATGCATTCGGTGCTGGCCAATGCCAACCAGCCGCAAGCTACCGCTTCCTATACCCTGCTGGGAGCCGAAGTCGCCTCCGCCGTCAACGAGGGGTTGTTGATGGATTACCTGAACAAACGATCCCAGGACCCGTTGGAACGAATATCTCTTCTGATATACGCCATCGACGACCTGGAGGGAACCTTCTACTCCCAGGTTCAATTCGCGGAATTCGAGGTGGAAGCCCACCGGATGGCCGAACGAGGGGAACCGATCACCGGCGAAAGCCTATCCGAGCTGTGCGCGCGCATCGGCAAGACCTACGACGGCAAGATCGTGGTTACCGATTCCCTTTATCAGTATACGTGGGCGCGTATCAGCCACTATTACGAGGTTCCATACTACGTCTATCAATATGCCGCCTCGTATGCCGTCGCCGCCCAGTTGTTGAATGACATCCGTTCCGAGGATAAAACCGCTCGGAAACAGGCTTTGGATCGTTACCTCGCCTATCTGAAAGCCGGCGGCGCCGATTACCCGATGGAACTGATGAAGAAGGCGGGGGCGGACCTTTCCAAGCCCGAGTCATTCGACGCGGTTATCGCCCAGATGGATCGCTGGGTCACACAGTTGGAACAAGAAATGGCCCGACTGTAATCGACGCGATCACCGTCTCAGCGAAAACGATTAAGCATCAAGACGCCGGCTATTCAGTCGGCGTCTTCTTTTTGACAATATCCGTATTCCAAGGAACAAGCGCCCCAACGAGAATATCTTTGCCCGGCGCGGATGTTCGAGAATCCGCGTGCCTGCGCCAAATGGACCCGGTCCGGGCGACGTATGGTATATCATGATGTAAAGTATTTCATCAGGAGGTACATATGATGCGTCCCGTTCACTTTGAAATTCTGGCCGATAATCCCGAGAAGGCGGCCGAGTTTTATCGCACTGCATTCGGTTGGGAAATCAACTCGTGGGGCGGTTCACCGCCATATTGGTTAGTGACCACCGGTCCCGAGGGAGCGCCCGGCATCAATGGCGGAATTATGAAGAGGGAATTCCGTCAAGCCGTCATAAACACTATTGCTGTCGATTCCCTGAAAGAGGTCGCGGCCAGGGTCGAATCGGCCGGCGGCAAAGTCATCCTCGGACCGAATGAAATCCCCGGGATCGGGGCGCACATGTATTGCGCGGATCCGGAGGGGAATCTGTTCGGCCTGCTCCAGCCGGCGATGAAATAACGGGGCGGGTCAGTCTGGGCCGGCGGCGGTAGAATCCCTGTGGCGATTCTGCTTGTGCACGGATATATTGTCGCTTGTGAAGGGGTAGTCATCAGGTTAAACCATAAAGAGGAGGTTCACGGCAATGTCAACATCTTGCGTCAACTATTGGGCCGTCGTGGTCGGGGCGGTGGTATATTTCATTCTCGGGGCGTTGTGGTATTCCAAGGGGTTGTTCGGTAAATCCTGGATGCAAAACATCGGCAAGACCGAAGACCAACTCAAGGCGGCCTTTTCGCCCTGGAAACTGGTCTGGACTTTTATCGGCTCGTTCCTGGCGGCCTATGGCCTGGCCCGGGTTATGAGTTGGATTCCCGAAGCGTCCGTATCCACCGGCATCATGGTCGGCATCCTCGCCGGCGTCTGTTTCGTTTTCGCCCCGATGAGCATCAATGACACCATGGAAAGCCGGCCATGCAAACTGACCAGCGTCAACATTCTGTATCATATGGTCGGGTTTGTGTTGATGGGGATTATCATCGGCGCTTGGAGGTAATCAACCCTATCGATTCTCAGCAATGGCCGGACAGGATTCGCGGGAAGGCCGATGACATAAGTCGGAATTTCCCGATAGTAACCGACGTTTCTTTCTCGCCCTTGGACGTCAGTTAATCCGGCGAATGCAGGCGCGCCCATTTCAGATATAAAGGAATACATCAACAAATGCCATATAAGTATCGCCCCGTCAAAAACATAATGATTGGCGGGAGTATGGAGAATAGGTTCGACCTTAGATCATTTTCTCGCGATATATCGCGGTCCTCGGTTGGCCGCCGGACAAATAATGCCCACGATACATCCCCGGAGTATTAAACGGGAGGGCAATATTACCCTTCCGGTCGATAGCAATCAGCCCGCCGTCGCCGCCCAATTCCGTCAGCCGCCCATGGATGGCCGTCTCCGCCGCCTGAGCCAAGTCCAGGCCCCGATATTTCATCAATACGGAAACATCGTAGGCCGTGACCGCCCGCATAAAGAATTCGCCGTGCCCGGTGGTCGAGACGGCGCAGGCGTCGTTGTCGGCATAGGTTCCAGCGCCGATTATCGGGGAATCCCCGATCCGGCCATAACGACTGTTGGACATGCCGCCGGTGGAAGTCGCCGCCGCCAGATTCCCCGATCGGTCCAGCGCAACTGCTCCCACCGTGCCGAATTTCCCTTCTTTGCCCGGGTTTCCTTGAGAGAGTTCGTCGCCTTTCAGTTCCTTTTCCTTGGCCATGGCTTCCTGAAGCTGTTGCCAGCGTCGTTCCGTAAAGAAGTACTCCTTCGGCGCCATTTCCAAGCCCTGCGTCCGCGCGAACTCCTCCGCACCATCACCCGCCAGAAGAACATGGGCCGTCTTTTCCATCACCAGACGTGCCAGGGAAACCGGGTTCTTGATGTGATGGACTCCGGCCACGGCGCCGGCTTTCAGAGTCAAGCCATCCATAATAGCGGCGTCCATTTCGTTCCGCCCGGCATTGGTGAAAACCGCTCCCTTGCCGGCATTGAACAGCGGGCAGTCTTCCATGATATTGACCGCCTTTTGGACGGCGTCCACACTCGTCCCCGTGGACTTGAGAATCTCGTACCCCGCCGTAAGTGAGTCCGTCAGTGCCTGACGAAATGCGGCCTCCAATTCCGACGTCATTTTTTGTCGGAGTATCGCCCCCGCCCCGCCATGAATCACGATCCCGAAATCAGGCATCAATTATGTTCTTTCTCCTGTCGGTCGAATTTTCCCGCTACATCAGACATTGTACCCAAACTACGTTGGCAATTCGTCGACCATCCCGGCCACAGTTGCATTTTTCGATAATTTAATGTCTCGATCCCGGAGTCGCAAGTGGACTTCGCTCGGCCCGGCGGCACCCGGACTACGTTTCAAAGAAAACGCCCGGAGCCGAAAAGCCGGCTCCAGGCGCATATTGATACAAAATTCTTTGTCCTATGCCGCCCCGCTCACCACGGGTAATGATCCCGTTCCAGGCAAAACGATCCCGACGGTCCCGAAACCAAATCAGCCGTGAACTGAAGAGGCAAATCGTCACCGTCCAGACATTGTTCACGGACCGATATTTGGTAGGTTCCCGGAGGCAGACTGATGACCCGGTAATCGATGTTGAACAGGCACAGGCATTCGCAAAGCCCCGGAATTGGGGTCTCATCGATAGTGATAACGCCTTCTTCGATTGTCACCGTGGCGGCGAAATTCTCGGGGCAGCAATTCAACCCCGCATTGGTATGCGTCAGCGTCAGCATCCCTTGGCCGTCATATTGATATTCAATGCAATCCTGCGTCGCAGTCTTTTGACCATCTCCGTTGATTGTTTCCATGGCCAAGCAATTGGAATGGGATACCAATCCCCCGGTCGGTGGACCGCACGGGCATGGCCCCGATCGAAATATATAGCTTATGATGTAGACGGCGTCGCCGATGTTGTAGGCCCCATCGCAATTGACATCGACCGTCGGAAGGTGCGGCGGAACGAATCCGCCCGAGAATATCCAGCGGATTATATAGATTGCGTCGCCGATGTTAATCTTCCCGTCGTCGTTGACGTCCCCGACGATATACGTCGTATCCTCGGTAACGATTCCTTGATCTCCCCCCGTCCCCAGAACGCCCGCCCTGATTGACGTCGGACCACCCTCTTGATAGGCCAATTCCACCAGGGATACATATCCACTCCCCGAGGGGATACCACTCATACCCGTTATGAGCATCGCCAGCGCCCGCCCCGCCCCGGCAGTTCCCATCGAAATTACCCCGTCGTCGCGCAACAACCGTCCGTTCCAGGTCGGTTCGGCGGCAAAATCAAATTCCATGTACATCGACGATGGAATCTCGTCGAACCGAGCCGAAACGATCACCGATGTATCGGTGTAATTATACGTGACGGAAACGGCGAACGTATCCGGATCGGCCGGCGGCGGATCGCCCTCGCCCATCTCGATCCGAGTCATCATGACATAATCGGCCACCGTCAAACATAGCCCATCCATGTCGATATCCGTGGCGGCAATCTGCGAGTCGGGATCGATGGTAAAGGCACTCATCCCGGTCGCAAAATAGTTGGCGAAAATGGCGGCGTCCGCCAACTCAAACGGGAGGCCGTTCAGGTTCAAGTCGCCCCGGTTTTCCCCTTGGGCCGTCGCCGTGGAGAAACAGAAAAGGCCGGCGACAATCGCCAAGAACGAAAAAACAACGACCCGTCCGGGTTTTTCCAATCTGTGCATACATCCTCCCCATATAACCAGCATATCGAATTGTTCATCGGCCGCGCCATATCAAAACCGATCATTATGCCAGCGGCACCGCGATGCGTTGGAGTGCATAAACGAAGTTGTTTTCGTTCTCGCAATCAATATACCCGATTCGATTTTTCAGTCAAGCGATTCCTATTGGCGGAATACCACCCGTGGCGGCGGCCGGCGGCGACAGTACCGCCGTTTCAGAGCCCTTTCCCGCCGTTGTTTTTGGATTGCCATCGAATAATCCGCCCGCCATCGTATGTATATCATAATAATACCCAATCGTTATGGCCGCCCGTACCGCGGTCAGGGCAGGGAAAGGAAAACCGTATGAAAGGGAAATCTATCGTTGTCGGGATCCTGATGCTGGTCGCGCTGGTTGGGTCGCTTTCGGCCCAGCAAAACCCTCGCTTCGATAAAGCCAAGGCATCGATGGACTCGCTGGTGGCGTTGGAAGGACCGGTCTTTGCGCCGAAGACATTCGCCAAAGCACTGGAGAAGATGGCCGCCGCCGAGTTGAATCTGAAACGGGAAAAATCAGACAAAGTCATCGACAAATACTTGAGCGAATCCGAGGAATACCTCGAAAATGCCTTTAAAGCAACCGAAGTAGCCAAGCTCACTTTTCGCGATTACCTCGGGCCCCGGACCAGGGCCAGAGACGCCCAAGCCTTCGCTCTTGTCCCCGCGGTCTACCAGCAAGCCGAAGAGCAGTTCATGAAGGGAACTGCCAAGGCGGAAGATGGTGATGTCAAGGGGGGATTAAAAGAAGCCACGACGGCGTCACCGCTCTTCGAAACCGCCGAACTCGAAGCGATCCGGGTACAGATTCTGGGGCAGGCCGATTCCCTGATCAATAGGGCCATCAACGGCGAGGCTCAACGGTATGCTCCAGCCACGCTCGACAAGGCCCGCTCCGCGCGCTCTCGCGCCGACGCCATAATCGTCAAAGACCGTTACAACCGTAACGAAGCTGTCGCGGAAGCCAAATTGGCCGAATACGAGGCCCGCCACGCCTCTACCATCGCCCAGAGCGTCCGCTCACTAGAACGCAATGACCAGGCCTGGGAAAAACTCATGCTGGTCTACGAAGTCCAGATGGATAGAGTCGGCAAATCGGTCGGCGTCAGCCAGCTGCCGTTCGACAACGGCCCCTCCCCCGCCGCCGACACCCTCATCGGCAGGGTCAAAGACATGGAAGGGGTTTCCGGTGACCGCGAGAAGACCAACCGCGAGTTGACCGATAAACTCAGGTCCATCCTGGGCAAACTATCGGCCGACCAAACTGATGACAATCCCTTGGTCCTTGCCGACCGTGTTGATGTCGCC
>JAQVRW010000205.1 GCA_028700875.1 Candidatus Zixiibacteriota bacterium
TGTCCGAACTGTAAGAAATCCCTGAGCCCCGCTGTTCCCACCACACCACCGTGAAATAGTCCTCAAGACCCGTAGGGTATTTGGATGTAAGGAAGTAATCGGGCATACCTCCGTGAAGATAGAGCAATACCGGATTCCCTGCATCCTTGCCCTTGATAAACATCCCCTGTCTTACACCATTGATGTTGAGGAACGTCTTCTCCGAAATGCTTCCCGCCAACGGCCTTCCGTCTTTGTCCAAGAAAGGTTCGGGTTTCCCCGGACTGCATATCAGTAGCCAAGCTACGAGAATAAGAATGCCAGCCACAAGGATCGTAGGTATCACCAACATTATTCGCATCCCGTTTCTTGTCAACATTTTCCTGAAATATCCGCCCATCCCGTGTTCATTCATTTACTGGTTCACCTTTGTATATCGTCAAACCGGTAATCCACAGCTCGCTTTGGGTTTGTTTGAATTCTATTTCATTATCGCCGGTTTCCATTCAACGATTGCCCTTTGGGCATTCCATCTTGCCTCGCCGGTCAATTCCGGCCTATGATTTGGATCGGCAAGCAATTCGAAAGCGCCCTTGGGACAAACCATAACCCACATTCTTGGAAAAAATGCCGAAAGGAGACTTGCCCAACCTCTGTAATGTTGCTTGGACCAAAATATCAAGACTTCCTCGTCTTGCTGTAATAACCTTTCTCTGAATGCTAACCATAGGTGCAGGAAGTCGATCTTATGAGCGGCATAGGCAGTAGCCATTTGAGGCAATCCCCTGCATTCCAATCTAAAGGATGCATAGGGGGTCGCTTTATTGGAAGAATATGCCTTCCCATTCTTGACGGTGGCTATAGGAAAAAATTCAGTAGCCCTGCAGATCTTCCCGTCTATCAAAACCCATTGACTATCGTTTAGGAGTATGATCTCCGAATGCATACTGCCGTTCTTATCCGGCAATTCCTTCTCCATTGATTTTTCGATCCTTCCCATGCAACGGTCGACGCGAATACAAATATATAATGGAGGTGGGGGGAATCGAACCCCCGTCCGAAAGAGACGTCAAACCGCCGAACTACGCGCGTAGCCGATCTTTTATTTTCTCGCCCCGAACCCCGCCGACCGGCAGGTATCAGGCCCAGGGCCAGTCTGTTTATTTAGGCCAAAAAGCCAGACTCATTTTCGGCCGAGCCTTTGTTTTCGGCGCCTTGTCCGGACGCGAAAGGCAACGCTTCCGGCAAGACGGGCTGCTATCTAGCGGTAGCTAGGCAGCCATGGCGTAGTTGTTTTCGCCATTTGGGTTGTCGCCAGGTAGTTAACGAGGTACCCGACAATCTCGGCGCGCCAACAGTTCCCCGCCTAATCCGTCGAAACCAGGTCACCCCCAATTTCAATCAGAATAAGCAATAATACATGCTGTCAAAGAACGAATTCCTGCAACACGATGTCTGTCATTGGCAAGATACTCAGGTGCCGGAATCTGTCAAGCTCTCTTCCGATCATTATAACGCCGGAACCGGGCCGAAGTTTCAGTTTATGTCGGCGTACAACCCCTTCAGGGATATGCGAGATCCGAAACATTTCAATAGAATACCGGCACGTGGGCGTATAAATTCCGAAATGGATTGGACCGGGGACAAGGTAGAGTTTATTTCCTGGGTGCAATGGCCCGTTAATGACCATGTCTCCTTCACGGTTACTACCGCCATCAGGGTGACTTCGAACGCGGCCGATAGAGCGTCGAGGTCCGCCTGATGTCTCCGTTTCCGACAAGACAAGAGACCTGACGGAGTAAAGTCACCGACGAGAATCCCTATGAATAGTACCTCCGGATCACAGAGTTCGTCCTCGAAAGCAAACGTATTGGGCGGTTTCAAACCTGATATGCTCTGGTTGATTATCGGTTTCGGAGTATTACTCAGACTGCTCTTTATGGGTGTCCTGAACCTGCTGCCGGAGGAAGCGTATTATTGGAACTATGCCAGTCATCTGGATATCGGGTATCTTGACCATCCCCCGATGGTCGGGTGGCTCATTTACCTATCCACGTCGGTGCTCGGCAGGAGTGAGTTTGCCGTGAGATTGCCGGCGTTTTTGGGATGGTTCCTCTTTGCGTTTTTCATGTACCGTTTGACGGAAAATGCGGTTGGAAAAGGGGGCGGCAAACCGGTCCTTCTCCTCCTGGCGGCGTTGCCGATATACATGTCGGTCGGGTTTTTGATGACCCCGGATGCGCCGCTCTATGCCTGCTGGGCGGGGGCCTTGTTCTTCCTGGAAAAAGCGTTATTCGGCCAACGCCGGTCCGCCTGGTACGGCGTCGGGGTTTGTCTCGGACTCGGTTTGCTCTCAAAATACACGATGGGGTTAATGATTGCGGCAACGGTCATGTATCTTCTCCTGGACAAGGAATCCCGCCACTGGTTCCGAAAACCACAACCATATTTGGCACTGGCGATAGGGTTGGTTCTCTTCCTGCCGGTGCTGATCTGGAACGCCCAGCATGGATGGGCGTCATTCGCTTTTCAGGGGTCACGACGTTGGTCCGGCGGACCGGAGTTTCAACTGCACGTTTTGATCGGGAGCATGCTCGTATTGATTACGCCTCTCGGTTTGTACGAGGTGATGAAGGTTCTGTCCGATTTCTGGAAAAATAGAATGGCCGCCTATAAGGCCGATGTCCTGCTGTTTCGGAAACACCTCTTTCTCGCCACGTTCACCTTGGTCCCGCTGGCGGTGTTCATCATACACAGCTTGCAGGGCCAGCCTAAACTGAACTGGACCGGCCCGGTGTGGCTGGCAGTTTTGCCGTTGGTGGCGGGCGGAATTTCCGGTGTCGGTATCGTTGGTTTGCGGAACAAACCGCTGTCGGTTTCAAAACGCTGGATCGTGACCGCGTCGGCTCTCCTGATCTTCTATTTCGGGGGATTTGGATATCTGATTGCCGGGATGCCGGGTACGCCCAAAGGCAGCGGCATGAAATTCCCGATCGCCTGGAAAGTCTATGGCGATAGAATTGAGAAAATAGAATCCGATTTGGAATCGAAAACGAATTCAGAGCCGGTCGTTATCGGTTTGGACGAATACTGGCTGGCCAGTGAAGCCAGTTTTTATGATTCTGATGCGGCGGATGATGTTGATAATACTGATGCTCTGCCGGAGATCGCCGGTGAGAACCTGGTCGGAGGCAACAGCGTGATGTGGAATTCGTGGGTGCCGCCGCCGTCCGCTGCCGGGCGAAATGGAATACTGGTGAGTTTCGCGAAAGACAGACTGAAACAATCCTGGGTGACCCGGCATTTTTCAAAAGTGGGCGAAATACAGAAAGAAACGCTTACAAACGGCAACGATGAAATCGGGCACTTTTATTGGCGACTTGGTTACGATTATAATCCTGAATGACACGCTCCGATGAGACGCCGCACAGTCCGGGCGAAATTGCGGATAGACAAGAGGACATATCACGTAACCCCGCCTTAAAGGGCGTGTTGAAATACCCTCCGTCCCCGGCCGATACTTACATTGGTCGGGGTGCCCCACCGCTTGGGGCCTGTTGAAAAACCCGAAAATCGTCATCGCGAGACCCGCCTGTGGCGGGTCGTGGCGATCTAAATGCCTCTATGAATATCGAGGTTGCCGCATTGCACAAGGCGCTCCCCGCAACGACGGAGGAGACTTTTTCAATACACCCCTTGCGGTGGGGTAAGTTATTCCATTATATTATGATATGGCGCCAGCCATTCGCGCTTGCGAGTATGTATACCCTGCCGGTACGCCAGAAACGACTTTGTCAACACGCCCCAAAGAGGTGGGCCACCCGGCCTTCGGGGTGGGCTGCAAAAACAAATCACTCTTGAATCTTGTCGATATCCTCGCGCCTGCCCAATGCCACCAGGATATCGCCCTCTTTGATTCGATAATCGCCACCGGGGCCGTAGGTGAAGCCTTTGTCCGGTCCTCCTTTGATGGCGATCAACTGGATATTGTGTTTCTTTCTTAATTTCAATTCCAGCAATGACTTATCGATAAATTTCGGCGGCGGGGTGATTTCCGCCACGCAAAATTCGCCGGTCAGGGGCAGATAATCCACCAAATTCGAGGCCGCCAGCGAATGAGCCAGCCGGATAGCCATCTGCTTTTCCGGGATGATCGTTTCGGTCGCGCCCACCTTGCGCAGAATCTTGGCGTGGTCTTCGGAATTGGCCTTGACGATGATCTTCTTCGCCCCGAGTTCCTTCAGATGCAAGCTGATCAGGATCGAGGCGTGGGAATCGGTGCCGGTGGAGATGATGAAGCCATCGAATTTCTCCACTTCGAGTTGCTCCAGAAAGGCCCGTTCGGTGGCGTTGCCCAGTATCACCAGGTGGATTTTGTTCTGGAGCTCCTGAATCCGGGTTTTATTGACGTCGATCGCCGTGACCTTGCATTTCAGGCCGGATAGCTCTGCCGCAACCGCCGACCCGAAATTCCCCAGACCGATGACTGCGAACTCTCTTGATCCCATATTTTATCCCACCATTACGGATTCATCGAGATAGACGATTTCCGATTTCTTCTCGGGACGGGCCACACTGTAGGCCAGGGTCAGAAGGCCGACGCGGCCGATAAACATGGTCACCACCAGCGTGAATTTGCCCAAGAAGCTCAACTGCGGGGTTATGCCGGTCGAAAGTCCGACCGTACCGAAGGCGGAGACCACTTCAAACATGCTTTTCATGAACCATCCCTGGCTTTCGCTATGAGGCATACCCCGATACTCAATAAACATCAATACCGCCAGCATAGCCACAATCAACAACAGCGCCAGCAGGAAAACATACAGCGCACTGAGGACGCTGTCGTTTGAAATGGTCCGCTTGAAGGCAGCGACCGTGCGCCGTCCTTTTATGCGGTTAAACAGCAGAAGGGAAATCACCGCCAGAGTTGTTGTCTTAACTCCTCCTCCCGTCGAACCGGGGCAAGCCCCGATAAACATCAGGACGATCGTTACCAACAGGCTCAGGTCGGTCAGGTGGGCCTGCGGGATAGTGTTGAAGCCGCAAGTGCGGGCCGTGACCGACTGGAAACAGGCGTTGACGACGCGTTCGACAAGGCCGCTTCCCTGGTAAGCGTTGGACCGCTCCAGGACGAGAAAAATGACCGCGCCGGCGACGATCAACACCCCGGTGGTGGTCAGGCACAATTTGGAGTGCAGAGAAAGGCGGTTTTTCCGATTGCGCACGCGGTCGAGGGTCTCGCCGATAACGGCGAATCCCAAGCCGCCGACAATGATCAACAGCGCCATGGTCAGGAGAATAGAGCTGTCGCTTTTGAATCCTTCCAGACTCGTGGAGAAGGTGGAAAACCCGGCGTTGCAGAACCCCGAGATGGAATGAAAGACGGCATGGTAGGCGGCGGTCCCGGCAGGGAACTGCGGCCGGAATTGAACATACAGCGCCAAGGCCCCCAGCGTTTCGACGATGACCGTGGTGATGAATACTGCCTTCAAAAGTTGCGCCGACCGGGCATGGGTCTCCGACCCGAAACTCTGCGACAGACCCAGGCGATCCAGATAGGGCAAACGCGCTCCGGCCGCCACCAGAAAGATGGTGGCGAAGGTCATGATTCCCAGCCCGCCCAACTGGATCAACAGCAAAATCACTACTTGGCCGAAAATGGAAAAATCCTTGGCGGTATCCAACACGGTCAGGCCGGTGACGCAGATCGCAGAGGTGGAGGTGAACAGGGCGTCGATGAAGGCGACCGGTTTGCCGGCGGCGCTGATCGGTAACATCAGGAGAATCGTCCCGACCGCGATCCCCAACGCGAAATACTCGATAATCTTCTGGCCTGGTTTGGAACTGAGCAAG
>JAQVRW010000206.1 GCA_028700875.1 Candidatus Zixiibacteriota bacterium
GAAGAAAAAGACCAAAGGGAAATAGCGTCTATTAATCTTCCGCAATCGTGCCTTTCATTAGTTCAAGCCACTTCGCGATCTGATTGATATCTTCTTGCGTTACCGGATATTCCAACCGCAGAATAGCAAGCCTTTGTTCCTTTCTCGGAATTGTATAGTCCCGAGTGAGCGAAGGAGATTCTTGCTTCCCAGGCTGAGATATCTTGGGGTCTGTCACCATCGATTCGCCCATTTGTGGCCCTTCCCCAGGTAGGAGTGAAGTTTTTTGTTTTCCGTTCGTCTCATCTTCACTCAATTTATTACCTGATTCGAGCTTTGTCAAGGCAATAGTAGCCCTGAATTGGGCAATAAAATAATCAACGGACTGCTCATTGAAATTCTTTTCAAGGAGTAAATATTTCCTCAAATCGGCATCATTCTTGGGCAAGAAGCCCTCATAGTAGTCCCAGAGTTCCTTATGGAGTGGAGGCAACAAAGCGGCCTGTTTAAGGAGTTCTTCTCGATCATCGGCGTCAAGCAGAATCCGTCGCGCCTGTTCACTTATCACCACTCTCCGGCCCTTCCCCGATCCATCGACCTGGATTAGGCCAAAAGCCTTAAGCGCGGCGACACACAAGAGGCCTTGACTACCAAAACGAGAATTGCCCCAAGTCTCATGGGCAGTCCCCTCAGGTACCGAATTCACCTTGTAGATATCATAGAGTTCTTTCGCCTTCTCCAAGGCCTTCCCCAAGTTCATGGACGGGTAATTCGGGCTTCGATGCCTTGGTTTTTTCTCTTTGCGACCACTTTCCTTTGGGGGTTGTGGTTTAGTATTTTCCGGTGCCATACAATCCTCCTTAGTTATTCTGTTTACCTATAATATCGTAGGACCCGATAAACCTGTCAAGGGAAATCGGTATTGGAACCAAAATATATCGGTATTTTTATCGGTCGGCTATTGACAACCGGTTTTAACTTTATTATCTTAGGCCCCAAGACGTAGAAACTCGGGCCGATTGGGTCAGCCCGAGTCTCGGAATTGGAAATGGGGCGCAGGGATGGTCCCAGGACGGCCTTTGCAACCTGATCCTTCGGGGTTCGATTCCCCGGCGCTCCAAGAAAATTCGCAGGTGTAGGCTAATGGTAAACCGTGGTCCTTCCCAGTTCCAAATTGCCGGTTCAAGCCCGGTCACCTGCTTTTTTAATATCGTCAATTGTACGATCGGAAGCAACAAAAAAGTAAAAATTCTTGACCGCTCACGCATTTTCTACTTGACATTGCTTAAGCGGTTACGTATAATAAGTCAAGATGAATAAGCTAAGCACAGACAAAAGGACTCAGGTCATATCGGCCTTGGTAGAGGGGAATTCAATCCGCTCAACCGTCCGCATGACCGGAGTGGCGAAAAATACGGTCGTCAAGCTCCTTGAGGAAATTGGCTCCGTATGCGCCGAATATCAGGACAAGGTTTTGCGGAATCTGACCTGCAAACGTGTTCAGTGTGATGAAATTTGGGCGTACTGTTATGCCAAGCAGAAAAACGTCCCCAAAGACAAGCAGGGTCAATTCGGCTTTGGGGACGTTTGGACTTGGACGGCCATAGACCCGGAATCCAAACTGGTAATCTCATGGCTGGTCGGTTTGCGTGATACCGAACACGCCAAGGTCTTTATGGCCGACCTGGCCGAACGGCTATCTAATAGAGTTCAACTGACTACAGACGGCCTCAAAGCCTATTTGGAGGCCGTAGATCAGGCCTTTGGCGCTGGCATCGACTATGCAATGCTTATCAAGCTCTACGGCCCGGAAAACGCGGGTGAGGGCAGGTACAGCCCGCCAAAGTGCATCGGGGCAAGAAGGCAATCAATCGTCGGCAGACCCGCCAAGCAAAATGTTTCCACGTCAATGGTCGAACGGCAGAACCTAACCATGCGCATGGGTATGCGGCGGTTCACCCGACTGACAAATGGTTTCTCAAAGAAGATTCAAAACCTTGAATATGCTGTAGCCCTTCACTTTATGTATTACAATTTCTGCCGGATTCACCAGACCTTGAGAGTTAGCCCGGCCATGGCGGCCGGTGTAACTGAACATCTTTGGAAGATCGAGGATATTGTTAAGTTGCTCGAAGGGAAAGAGTTACGATGAGGGCTTCTAGTCCCTTCAATAAAGCAAGAAAATTTCAAGGCAGCTATTGCACTTTACTTTGCATATTATAACTTTGTTAGAATACACAATAAGGAGAATGAGTCATGACCGTATCTCCGGACAATGAACTGATTCCAGAGGGATCGGAACAGACCACGCTTTTCCAAAAGCGCGAAATCAGAAAAGTTTTCCATGGCAATGAGTGGTACTTCTCAATTATCGATGTGATAGAAGCTCTTGCCGATACTCCAGAACCCGCAAGTTATTGGGGGAAAATGAAAAAGAACGATCCCCAACTTAGTCGGGAATGGACGAAGTTGAAATTGGCGGGCAAGGATGGAAGGGACCGAGATTCAGAATGTGCCAATACGGAAGAACTCTTTAGGGTTATTCAGTCTATCACTTCTCCGAACGCAGAACCATTTAAAAGATGGCTCGCAAGGGTTGGGTACGAACGAATAGAAGAATTTCAAAATCCCGAGATCGCCATAAAGCGAGCCATTCTGACCTACAAAATCAAGGGATATTCAGATGAATGGATTGACGTTCGAGTCAGAACAATCCTATCGCGCAAGGAACTTACTGGCGAGTGGCAAAAAAGGGGAGTGAAGGATAAGGAATATGCTATATTGACTGACGTAATTTCTGAGGCGACGTTTGGTATTAAAACTAAAAAGCACAAAGAATTGAAGGGTCTGGCGGAAAAAGGACATGCTTTGCGCGATCATATGACCGATCTCGAACTTGTCTTGACTATGCTTGGCGAAAAATCTACTACCATGATAGCTAATAAAATCGATGCCTATGGATTCAATGAAAATAAGAAGGCCGCCAAGGCGGGCGGGTCTGTTGCCGGGGAAGCTCGAAATAACTTAGAGAAACAACTTGGAGAGACCATTGTCTCAACTAAGAACTATCTCAATCCCCCACCGCCCAATGGCTCTTCACAAATTGCGGCCTCTCTTGTCAAAGCTATTGAAGATAAAACCGTCAAGACCTCGAAGAATGGCAAGAAGCCCAAAGAATAGGATTTAGACACTGCTGATAAATTCAAACTGACCCACTACCGGGAATTGACTTGACTTGCCTGAGGGGCTTTCATATCATCATCTGGACATGGACATAGTCTCGATGAATAACGACACGGCCTCACTGGCGAAGAACGGCTATTGGCCGGCAGTGGCGCGGCAATATTTCGATGAGGGGAAATACGCCCGGGCGGTCGAGTTGTGCCTGCGCAAGCTCGATGAGGAACCGCAAGTGTTGTCCGGACGGGTCATTCTGGCGCGGGCGTTATATCATACCGGCCAGATCGTCCAGGCCCGCGAACAGTTCCTGGAGATTCTCAAAGCCGACGCCGATCACCTGGTGGCCCTGAAATACATGGGCGATATCCTTTTTCGCGACAAGGAAGAGGCGGCCGCCATCGCCTACTACCGGCGAGTGTTCGAGCTCGACCCGGCCTGCGAGGGACTGGCCTGTCCGCTCAGTCAACGCGATGTCGTCCAGACCACCCATCTGACCATCAAACGGGGCACGGAGACATCCGCCCGTCGCGACAAATCCCCCCTGCGCGAACCGGCCTTCGTCACCGAGACGGTCGGCGATATCTATCGGGATCAGGGGTACCTGCAATTGGCCGGCGAGGTGTATCGCCGGTTGTTGCACCTGCGGGTCAACGACCGTGTCGCCTCCAAACTGAAAGACGTGGAAGAAAAACTTGCCAAAGGGAAGGGTTTATATGAAGACGCGAATCGCGAAGCTTAGACAATTCCTGGCCGCCGAGAACCTTGATGCGGCGTATGTCGCCATACTCGACGCCGGCCATACGATCATGGCTCCCAGTGTACGCTATCTGACCGGTTTTTCCGGCACCGATGGCTCCGTTTTCGTGACGCAGAAGTCATCGACATTCATATCCGATTCCCGTTATACCGACCAGGCCCATTTGCAGGTGAAAGGTTCGAAGGTCGTCATTTCCACCAAGAATGCGATCCAGGCGCTGGAAGACCTGAAAGAAGCCCAGGTCAGGAATCTTCGCGTGGCCGTCGAGGCGGCTCGGTTGACCATCGAACAGAAGAAGAACCTTCAGGCCGCCATGCCGAATGCCATCTTGGTGGATAAAATAGGCATGATCGAAGATATGACCCTGTTCAAAGACGCGGCGGAAATCGAAAAGATTCGGGCGGCGGTCAAGGTCAGCGATGAGGCTTTCATGCGCATCCTGGCGATAATCAAACCCGGTGTGCGGGAAAAGGATATCGCCGCCGAGTTGGAGTATCAGATGAAGATGCTGGGAGCCGAAAAAGAATCGTTCGACACGATCGTGGCTTCCGGGTATCGGGCGGCTATGCCCCATGGCGCGGCTTCGTCCAAGAAAGTCCAAAAAGGGGAGTTTATCACCTTTGATTTTGGCGCCATTGTCGACGGATATGTCTCCGATATCACCCGGACGGTTGTTTTGGGCAAGGCCACGGCGCGGCATAAAAAGATATACGATATCGTCGCCAAAGCCCAACTGGCCGCGATCAAGAAGGTCCGGGCGGGCGTGTCCGGCAAGGCGGTCGATGCCGCCGCGCGGGATATCATCGTCAAGGCCGGATATGGCAAGAATTTCGGACATGGCACTGGCCACGGGATCGGGCTGGAGGTCCACGGCGGGCCGCGGGTGTCCCGGCTGAGCACGCAAATCCTTGAGGCCAATATGGTTGTCACGATCGAACCGGGGATATATATTTCCGGTTGGGGCGGGGTGAGAATCGAGGATGACGTCGTGGTCCGTCGCGGGGGATGCGAAGTGCTGAACAAAGCCCCGAAAAAGTTGTTGGAGTTGTAGGCGGCGTTTAGTTACGTTTGCTAAACCCAGGAATCGGGGATGGTATGTTGGAGAAATCGATAAAGAAACTCGTTCGGTTGGTCGAAGAGTCCGATATAGATGTGCTCGAGGTATCGAACTGGTGGCGCAAGATACGGATAACTCGGCGGTTAAACGGTTCCGCTCCGGGCAACGGCCATAACGCTCCAGTCCTTCAGTACACCGTTGCTCCCCGGGAAGCGGCTCCGGCGGCTCCATCTCCGGCGCCTCAGGCTCCGGCGGCGTCAGTGGCCCCCGCCGATGATGAATCCCGGTATGTCGCCGTCAAGTCGCCGATGGTCGGTACCTTTTACGCCGCTCCGGCCCCGGATGCCAAACCGTACGTCGAGCCTGGCCAGCGCATCGAGAAAGGCCAGGTGGTTTGCATCGTCGAGGCGATGAAGCTGATGAACGAGATCGAATCCGAGGTCTCGGGGCGGGTGGCGAAAATCAGCGTCCAGAACGCACATCCGGTCGAGTTCGGCCAAACGATGTTTCTGATCGACCCGACCGGATAAACCGACATTGACATACGGAGGGTCCGATGAACCTGAAGCAGATGTTATCCGAAATGCTGAAAACCAAGGGATCGGACCTTCACTTGCGGGTCGGCATTCGCCCCTATATCCGGGCCAACGGCGTCCTCCGGAATATCGATACCGAACCGATAAGCGTCGAGGCCATGCAGACGGTGGTCTCGCAGCTTCTGTCGGAAGCCCAGCTTCAAAAATTCCAGAAACGCAACGAGATGGATCTGGCCCTGTCGGTCGCCCGGCTGGGACGGTTCCGTATCAACCTGTTCCGACAGCGGGGGACGACCGGCGTGGCCATCC
>JAQVRW010000207.1 GCA_028700875.1 Candidatus Zixiibacteriota bacterium
TTGGAAGCGCTTTCCGGCCTGTATGAACAGGCAATCAACGGCGGGAACCATGAAACGGTGACGATGAAGGAATTGACCGATATGTACAGCGCCCTTGGCGATTATGCCCGAGCCGCCGAGGCCTGCAGCCGGAGAGCGGCGTATGACCCGCGCAAAGGGGCGGTATGGGCTAGAATGGGAGAAATCTACGCTTCAAACGGCCGCGCCGATTCGGCGATCAGTCTTCTGGAGGGCGCGGTGGGAAAAGTCGACGATCAGGGGCTGGTTTTCCGTCGGTTGGCGTCCTTGTACTATTCGCTCGGTGATACGACCGCGGCCCGCGATAACGCCGTGCTGGCCGCAAAGTTCGGCTTTCCGGTGGATTCGACGCTCAAGGAAGACTTGAGCCGCGACACCCTCTCCCCTGTCGACAAACGATAGCCAAAGAAAAAGCCGGCCACTGGGCCGGCTTCCTGAATCACTTTATATATCAATAACCGCAATCTTGTCGCTGTATCGGCCGTCCGATCATTGCTCGATCAAGCTATTAACCCGGTCGATCCGTTTTTGCAACGCCGGATGGTCATAAAACCAGATTTCGACCAGGCGGCTGGGATTAGGATCGGAAAGGTTGTAGGCCGCCAGCTTTTCGAAGGCCACCGTCGCGGCCGTGTTGTTGTATCCGGTAATTTCCATGCTGTAGATGTCGCATCGGTCCTCGAAATAGCGCGACAAACAGTTGGTGGCCGGTTGAACGACAAACATGACGAGACCGAAGGCCAGCAACACCAGTGGCAACGACGCGTATGATCCCATCTCGGCGAAGCCCAGGCGACGGCCGTGCCGGGTAATCACCTTCGGCAGTATCAGGGCCATGAGCCAGGTCGATATGAGAATAAGAACCACGATCATGCCGACGATGATCCAGATGTGGTGCTTGACGTAATGCCCCATTTCATGACCCATGACGAACAGAAGTTCATCCGTGGAGAACGCCTTGATGATGGTGTCGTAGAGGACGATCCGCTTGGTGCCGAACAGCCCGGTGACATAGGCGTTGAGATGCGTCGACTGCCGCGAGGCGTCGACCTCGAAGACGCGGGAACCTTCGATCCCCGCCTTGGAGGCCAGATTCAGGATCTGCGTCTCCAGTTGCTTGTCCTTGAGCGGCTGGAAATCGTTGAACATCGGGGACACGACGACCGGGACGATCACCAGTACGGCCACGACAAACGGCACGGCCCCGGCCGAAAACCAGAGCCACCAGCGGCGCGGGTAGCGGCGGATGAGGAAATAGAAAAACCCGAACATGATGGTCATGAAAAACAGCATGACCGGGAATTCCTTGAGCTGGTCGCCGAACCATTGCCCGAAAGTCTGGTTGGAAAAGCCAAACTGGTGCTCGATGACATAGTTTTGGTAATAGGTGATCGGGAAAGAAATGATGCCGATCAGCAGGAAGAACAGGAACAGGTAGACAACGAAATGCACGGCTCGTCGTCGGGTGACTCGCGAGGCCAGTTTCAAGAGCAACGCCGACAGACCGGTAAAGGCGACCACCAGCATGACGATCCAGTCGAATACCTCAACGATGACCTCCCAGACCAGCCGCAGGGTGGAATACTGGTTCACCAGCGCCCGTCGTTCCGGGGTGATGGGATAGACGGAATCCACTGTATCGGTCAACGTCGCAGTTGTCGGGGCCGCGACCGGCCCGCCCAATTGCCGCGCGCTGTCGCCCGGAGTTGCCGTTTCCGTTGGGTTGTATCCCGGCAAGGTTTGGGCGCAAGCGAATGTGCTGGAGAATAGAAAAACGAAAAGGCAAAACCATCTTTTCATAACATCACTCACAAATTTCCAATAACACAATAAATAATAATGAACTCGGACATCTCTGTCAAGCGCATAAGCCTATATAATGTATTAGGGTGCGGTTGGCGGCACGGTTGCATTTTGTTTGCTCATTGATAAAACATTTCTGTTTAGGGAGAATATTTTCTTGCGCCACAATCGTAGTGCCACTATATTTTGACTTGTCACGGGTACCGGTACTACCACCTTTGTTAGACATCATAGTTTTCGCCAAAGCGGGTTGTTTATTTGCTGATTCGCGGGCCCCATTAAAGGAGGAACCTATCGGAAGCAAGGAATTTGAAGAATGTGATATCCCGTTTCTAACTGACAAATATACTGCGACACCTACAGTACAGCCAACGTGGAAATCCTCAAGATACAATTTCTTTTTTGAAGCAAATGACGGAGATTATCTGTTATATAATTCGATGTCCGGGGGATTTTCCCTTGTATATCCGGCACAGGTTGCAAACGTTATAACGCTTTTAGGCAATCCCAATTCATTTGAATTAACGACGGATGGCGGGAAAACGCTATTTCAGGCTGCGGTGGCCGGCGGATATATATTGAATTCCAATGTGGATGAATTGGGTGTGCTGCAAATGGTATCATTGTTGGGAAGGTTTTCATCGGAACATCTTCAGTTGACAATTATGCCAACCCTTGATTGTAACTTCCAATGTACCTATTGTTACGAAGAAACCCGGCCGGAATATATGACAAATGAGGTCCAAGAGGCACTCATCTCGTGGGTTTCCGAGAAGGTGCAGACTGCCAAGAAGTTCACCGTGGGCTGGTTCGGCGGGGAGCCGTTGTTACATTTAGATTGCATTCAACGTTTGTCGGAGCGTTTCCGCTCACTATGCGACACTGCTGGCGTCACATATTTTGCAACCGTGGTGACTAATGGATATTTGATGAACCAGGATGTCGTTAATGACTTCGAAATCTGGGGTGTCAAGAACGTCCAGATTACACTCGATGGGCCGCCACATATCCATAACCTGCAACGGCCTTTGCAGACTGGGGGGAGACATATCACGAGATCATCAGGAATATGGAGTATCTGTGCCGTAGGTACGAAGAGATGAATGTCATTATGCGGGTTAATTGCCGTGCGGAGACAATGAATGAGATTCCTGGGTTTCTCGAAACCCTGCCGAGCGTCATCAGGCAAAGGGCAAAATTGGTCTTGGCAGAAATATATCAATGTCAGTCGTTCCTTACGGAAGATCCTCGTCACTTGCCCACTTCTTCAACGATTGTCAAGGAAATGAAGGCGGCAAAGCGATTGCATCTTGAATAAAAGAGGATTACGATTGAAAATGAGAAGTATAGACGGACGATCGATTCCGTGACTCCGTCGGCCGAAGATACGTTCAATTTTGGAATTCTCCCCCGTGCGGGGTATTGCCAGGCTGATTATGCTAATGCCTATGTTGTCGACCCTGCCGGCGGGCTCTTCAAATGCACTGTGTCCTTCCAACCGGAACTTAAAGTTGGACAGATCCAGGACGATGGCAAAGCAACTTTCAATCTTGACAGGTTGAGCCTATGGCTGGGAAAAGATCCATTTCACACAAAAGAATGCGCCGCTTGTAAGGTATTGCCCCTTTGTATGGGAGGGTGCCGGTCATCGACTCTCAAGGCTGCCAACAAGAATAAGGGATGCGCATCACCGGTACTTTCAGGGGAAATCAAGTCGTTATTGACCATGCTATTTTCGGCCGGAATATACCGCAACCAGGAAACTCAATAACGAGGCAATGGAATGTTTTAAGCCCGGGCTTGGCCAACGTAAACTACTTCTTTACAGAAGAGGTACTTTCAGTCTGAGGAGGTGATAAGCGTGGTATCATCAAACAAGCCGTTACTTGTAATCGGACAGGAAACCCCATTAGGCATCCCCGATTTGAACATCGTTTGCATCGTCCAGTGGGGCAACTGTTGCATTCACATTTCCTGACGTGGCGAAAATGTGAAGGTTTCCGGATGAGTACTGACACCGCCGGGCCGGCCACCCGGCGTGTCGGTATCCGGCGGAAAAGCATGAATATGTGTGTCAATTTGCAGTTGCTCGCGTGTGACAACGCAGATTGATGAGTACGCGATTTGGACGGAGGTGACACGCATGGATTACGACACAAGCATAATCGTCCTTGCCACCGTGCATTTGGAAAGAAACCGATATCCGATGTACGCCGCCCGCCTGGAAGCGATAATTGAAGAAATTCGGCCAGATGTAATTTGCTCCGAATTATCACCGGAGCAGTTGGCCGGAAGCTGCTCATGCGATTCCAAGCCGGAGCAGCGCGATATAATCATGCCATGGGCGCTAGCCAGAGGTATTCCCATCATCCCCATACAGCCTCCAACGGAGGAAGGGTTATTGTGGGAACGGCGAAAAAACGAGCTTATGGCTGAAGTGAAAAGGAATGAACCAGCGAAATATGTGCTGGAATGTCTGGAGTATATGGCCTTGGCGGCCCATAAACGCTGGTGTGAATATATGGAAGACCCCGCATCGTTCGAGCATTTGCAGTTGGAATTATGTCACATCATTTCTGAACCAGTCGATGACGCCATCGAACACTATATGCCTGAACTTGCCTCTCATTTCACCTATTGGAACGAATATTTTCTGCAAAGAATTCTTGACGCCAAGGAACGCAACTTGGGTAAACGAATACTGGTTTGTGCCGGAGGCGGCCACAAATACTGGCTTATGGAAAAACTCAAGCGTCACTCGGACATTGCTGTCCATGACCTGCATTCATTACGAGCGGCTATGAATGCATAATACAGTGCGTCACTGGCATCGGAATTGGCGGTCACCTTCAGGACATTCAGGCGACAAGCATCATGTAGGCCATGAACCAAGATAGTAACCGGATTGTGCCCAATATGGAGAGGAATAGGGGATGAAGCTCATTTCTATATTCTTGGGATCGGCATTATTACTCGAAATAGGTAGCATAACAGGGGCCGTCGCGGCCTATGACCGGTTGACTTCGCCGTTGGATTCATTTGCGGTAACGGCGGTCAAAGTGGATACTGCGCCAAAAATTGACGGTGTTCTGGACGAAAAATGCTGGAGTCTGAGCCGGGGGGCGGCCGATTTTACGCAATTGACCCCGGTACAAGAGGCTCTGGCGTCCGAAGCGACAATCGCATATGTCCTCTTCGATAAGGATCGGTTGTACGTAGGGATTCAATGCCGGCAAACAGATGCCAGCCAGATTGCCGCCACAATCACCAATCGAGATGGCGCCCTGGCCGACGACTGGGTCATGGTCATGCTCGATCCCTACGGAGATCACCAGTCGGCATACGAATTTATCGTTAATCCATTGGGTGTACAAACCGACGCCGTTCAACTTGGAAATAGTGATGATGCAAGTTGGGATGCGGTTTGGGAGTCGAAAGGACAGAAAACCGCCGACGGGTGGACCGTTGAAATAGCCATACCGTTTCGGGCCCTGCGCTTCCGGTCGCACAGCAATAAACCTTGGCGTATCCAATTCGCCCGCAAGTTGAACCAGCGTGGGGAAATGTCGTTTTATGTCCCCATGCGAAAGGTTGACAACAATTTGCTGGCGCGAATGGCCGATTTAAAGGGGTTGGAGGGCATCGAAAGCCGCCAACCGACGACCCTTATTCCTTATGCCACCCAAAAATTGGAGAAGGCCGGCCGGTATCACGGTGAGCCTCAAGCGGGCATTGACGTGAAATATGCCGTGCTTTCCAACCTGGTTGTCGATGGCACGTATAACCCGGATTTTAGCACGGTGGAGGCAGACGTTGACCAGATCAATCTCACACCCTATGAATTATCCGTGCCGGAAAAGCGGCCGTTTTTTCAGGAAAAGACTGACATATTTCAAACGTTCTATACACTGTTTTACAGCAGACGGGGGGTCGATCCCATAGCCGGCGTTAAAGTTACCG
>JAQVRW010000208.1 GCA_028700875.1 Candidatus Zixiibacteriota bacterium
GACGGCCGAGTCCGGGATCTGGATGAGGAAATCGCCCAGGCCAAAAAGACCCAGGGGGAATTGAACCTGAAAATCGCCGAAGTACGGCAGTCGCTCGAACGCGCCCGTCAGGCGGTCGAAGACGACAAGGAACGGCTGGCCGAACTGACCGGTTCGCTGAAGGAAGAGCAGTTCAAGATCAACGCGGCCGACGAAATCGTTACAACCATCGACCAGCGGGTGGCTCAACTGGTGCAGAAAATGGAAAAGCTGCATCACCGGCAGTACAGCCTGTCTTTGGATTTCGACCAACTGGATCGCGAAAAGGCAACGGTCGCGGCCGCCGTGCAGTCACGCAAGGAACGCCTGGCGCAACTGGAAACGGCGGCCCATACGGCCGCCGAAGAGGTCAACCGGCTGCAGGTTGGCCGCATCGAACTGGACAGCAAATTGTCGCACCTGGTTTCCCAAGCAGCCTATTACGACGAGATGTTGGGCGACATCGCCGCCAACGTCGAGCAGAAGAAACAACAGATCGCCGACGCGGAAACTTCTTCGGGCGAGATCGTGGAACAACTGCGCAATGATGAAGTCGCGCTGAAAGGATTGTTCGACCGCCGCCAGGATGAGAACGCCGCCCATACCGGGCTCCGTCAGCAGCATGACGACATCATGGCCGAAGTCGCGGAGATGGAAAATCAGGTCAAGAATCTGCGCCGCGAAAAAGAACTGGCCCAGGAGGAGATACACAAACAGGAGATCGCCGTCACCGAGCTCAATTCCAAACTGGAGCAAATCGAGGAACAGGTTCGCCGGGAATTCAGTCAGGACATCCAGGGCATCGAGGCGGTCAATCCCAATCCCGCCCTGACCGATGAACAGACGACGGCCTACGTGGATGATCTGCGCGATCGCCTCGAGAAAATGGGGATCGTCAACCTCCTCGCGCTGGAAGAATACGATCAGCAGAAAGAACGGCAGGAATTTCTATCACGACAACTGGATGATTTGATCACCGCCAAGGGGACCCTCAAGGCGACCATCCTGAAGATCAACCAGACCGCCAAGACATTGTTTTTGGAGACCATGGAGACGGCCAGGAAAAACTTCAAGCACATGTACGAGGAGTTATTCACCGGCGGCGAGGCCGACGTCATTCTGGTCGATCCCGACAATCCCCTGGAGTCGCCCATCGAGATCATCTCCCGTCCGCGCGGCAAACGTCCCCTGACCATCATGCAGTTGTCCGGGGGCGAACGGGCCTTGACCGCCATCTCGTTGTTGTTCGCGCTGTATATGGTCAAACCATCCCCGTTTTGCTTCCTCGATGAAATCGATGCCCCGCTGGATGATATCAACGTGGGCCGGTTCTTGACCATCGTCCGGACCTTCTCCCGGCAGACGCAGTTCATCATCATCACGCATAACAAGATCACCATGGAAGCGGCCGACACCCTCTACGGCGTCACCATGGAAGAGCCGGGCGTGAGCAAGGTCGTCGCGGTGCGCTTCAAGCAGGAAGCCGAAGACGTCGAAACGATTCTCGAGACGCATTACGCCAACGACGACGACATGATGCAGGCCCGGTAATGTTCAAGTTTCTGAGGAATTTCAAGGAGGGCCTGTCCCGCACCAAGGATAATCTCGTCGGCAAGGTGAAGGAGGCGGTCGGACTGGCCGCCAAAGTCGACGACAACCTTCTGGACACCATCGAGCAAATCCTGATCGAGGGGGATGTCGGCGTGGCCGCCGCGACCCGCATCACGGACAACCTCAAGGAGAAAGTCGCCCGCGAAAGCATCCGCGACCCTAATGATATCCTGGCCGCCCTGAAAAGCGAAATCGCCGCCATCCTGAAAAGCGCCCGCGACCCGGCACATCTGGACTCATCCACCTCGCCTGAAATCTGGCTGATTTTGGGCGTCAATGGCACCGGCAAAACCACCTCGGTCGGCAAACTGGCCAAGTTTTTCCGGGACCAGGGGAAGAAGACGATGATCGCCGCCTGCGATACCTTCCGCGCCGCCGCCGTCGACCAGTTGGCGATCTGGGCCGAACGGTCGGGAGTGGAATGTATCAGGGCCAAGGACGGCTCCGACCCGGCCGCAGTGGCCTTCGATGCCGCCAGCGCCGCCAAGGCCCGCGGATTCGACATCCTCTTGGTGGACACCGCCGGACGGCTCCATACCAAAACGCACCTGATGGAAGAGTTGAAAAAGATCAAGCGCGTCCTGGCTAAGGTCGTTCCGGAAGAAGCCATCAAGGCCAAGTTGATCCTTGACGGCACCACCGGGCAGAATGCTCTGTCGCAGGTGAAATTGTTCGCCGACGTCGTCGGGAAAATCGACGGCTTGATGGTGACCAAACTTGACGGCACCGCCAAGGGGGGCGTGGTCATCGCCATCGCCGAGGAAATGTCGGTCCCAATCGATTTCGTCGGATTGGGCGAACAGATCGACGACCTCAAGCCGTTTGACGCCGACACCTTCGTCGCCGCTCTCTTCGAATAATCATCCGGCCGGTATTCGGCCGAATCGGGTGTAAACAGGGGGTGAGTATGCCTGCACAACTGCCGATTGCCACCACGCAGAAAAGCCAGTTCCTGGATATTACTCCGGTGGTGCAGGAATATATCTCGGAAGCGAAAATTGTCGATGGGCTGGCGGTCGTCTTCGTGCCGCATACGACCGCCGGAATCACGATCAACGAGCATGCCGACCCGGACGTCCGCGCCGACATCCTGACCCATCTGGAGAAAATCGTTCCTGAGAAGGGAACATATCGTCATGCCGAGGGCAATTCCCCGGCTCATATCAAGGCTTCGCTAATGGGTTCCTCGGTGACCGTCATCATCTCCGGCGGGCGCTTGCAGCTGGGAACCTGGCAGGGGATTTACTTCTGCGAATTCGACGGTCCGAGGCACCGAAACATTTGGATACGAATACTGGCCAAATAACCATGCTGTCGCTGCATATCATCACGGTGGGTAAGGACAAAGACGCCTGGATCACCGATCAGATCGGGCATTACCGCACGCTGCTCAAGAAATACGCCAGAGTGGAACTAACCGCGGTTCCGGAGGCCAAATATGCCAAAGGGGTTGATATGGCGCGGGTGCTGGCGGCGGAAGCCGAACGCATCATCGCGCGGCTGAAAGGCGGGTATTTGATGGCGTTGGACGTCGACGGTAAATCTTTCGATACGCCCAGACTGGCGGCGGAGTTGCAGCGCCTTCAGACGCACGGGCGATCGCTTCTGGAGTTCGTCATCGGCGGGCCGTACGGCCTGGCTCCCGAGCTGAAGACACGGGCCGATCTACTGATCAGCCTCTCCCCGCTGACCATGTCGCATCAAATCGTCCGCGTGGTGCTTCTGGAGCAATTGTATCGGGTGCTGGATATCAACGCCGGCGGGCATTACCACAAATAAGCGCCTTCCTATGCCCGGCCGATGTCCACATCGGCCGGAGCTGCCGCTCGGAGCAGATGTAGAATTCCGCCCTACGAAATAAACTAAATCCATGAATACTAAAAGACAATAGTCCAATTTACGGGTGTGCGTCCACCCCTTTCTTAATCATTTCAAGAAATAATTTCAAGTCATTCCCTTTAAGTAGTTTGGTTATGAATCGTTCCGGTTTATAACCCGCTAACCTTTGTAGTGAAGCACGAATTGGCATTTGGCCCCCAGTTAATGAATTCTTAGTATACTTGAGTAATTCCCAAGCATGCAAATCCGCAACTTGGTAAGGAGTATGGTTCTCCTTCCTTTGAAATGCTACTGTAATTGTTGACCAACGAGAATGGTGAGGTGGAGATATAATCATCCTTCTCACTTGCTGGCGGACATCCTGTCCACCTTCAAAATATAGATCAATTGTTCCGGCAATATTGTAGATATGCGGGAGAAGCGTTGCTATTTCATAACATTTGAGTAAGCACAACTCGTAGGGAGAAATGTCCAACTGGGGGAATTGTTGCGCTATAACGGAGTTGAGTTCTTCCTTGGCCACTCCAGCCCAAGTCAATACGCAATCATGCCTGTTTATTTCATCCACCAAGAGGGTGAATATTTCATTTCTGCAATCTCTTGACCAGTCATTAAATTCTCCCTTGGCCGCCTCACAGTCGCTTGCCCTAAACCGCTTGATTTCAAATTTGTTGATTATATCCTGCCAACTCTTATCCAAAACCAACCACTCGCCTTTTTCCATCATACAGCCGGCAACATAGACATACCCATTGCTCCTATCGGTGCCAGATTCATCAAAATAAATGCTGTAACAAGCCATAATATCCTCGTCATATATCCGCGAAGCGTCTCGTATCGTAGCATCATCCGCATCAACAAATTATCTCTTCTCGTTTGGTTTATCAAGTGTATAAACGCGTAAACGAAAAGGGGCCCGTCGCTTTCGCGACCGGCCCCTTTCCTGTGAGAGGTGGGCTTTTCTATTTCACCAAAATCATCTTGCGGATCGCTTCGGTTCCGGCGGCTCGCGCCCGATAGAAGTAGATGCCGGAAGCGACCCGCTGTCCGCCGTTGTCGTCGCCATTCCACTCGAATGTCACATACCCGGCGGAAGCCGATCCCGACCAACTTCTGATGATCTGGCCGGAGATGTTGTAGATCTCCACCGTGTAGGCGGAGGCAACCGGTAAGCCGAGTTGGAACGTCGTCGTCGGATTGAACGGGTTGGGCCGGTTCTGGGTCAAATCCATCGTCCGCGGCAGAACCGAATTACCCAGAGTCGTCGCCAGAGGCCGTCCGTAATAATCGGCCATGTCGGCTTCCTTCATCACCAGTCCGCCGTTTCCAGAGAACGGAATCTCCAACAGATCGCCGTCGGACTCGATCTTATGTCCGACCTCGAAGCTGTACAGCAGCACCCGCAACGTATTCTCATCGGTCCAGGCGAATTTCATATCCATCTGTGATGCCGCGGGACCCAGGACCGGGTCGCCGGGACGCTCGCCTTCATAGCTGAAGACCAGCAGGGCCGCGCCGATGTCGTCGACCGCGTCGACCGTCACCCGCGTGGAGGAGCCGAACGTAATGCATTCCAACTCCGCCGCTCCGCCGGGCACGACATCCTTCGCATAGGGCACGGCATCGCCGGTGATGACCCGGATCAGGTACACCAGATCCGCCACCGTCAGCGTCAAACCGTCGCCGTTGATATCCGAGGCCGCGATCTGTCCCGGAATCGAGACCGAGAAGGCCTTCAAGCCGATGATAAAGTAGTTGGTGTACACGACCGCGTCGGCGATTTCATAGCTGATGCCGTTGAGGTTCATGTCGCCGCGAGCATCGATCGAATCGGGATGAATGATGCACAACGAACCGTTGCGGAACGTCACGCAGCGCACCGGCACCGTTTTATCGCCCGCCAGGCAGCTATCGGCGGCGCCCAGGAAATCCGGCCGAGCCTCTTCCGGGAAGGAAGCGTCATTGGCTTCGTCCCAGGTGATATTCCCTTCCGCCGAATAGATGCTCTGGTCGACCAGCAGGAACTGTCCGGTCGGATCAGAGAAGGAGTTGTCGGAGCAGTCGTACCAGAAGAACCCGATCGGGATATTTTGTCCGCCCAGGTTGGCGTCATTCATCACGCGGAATATTATCGAGCCGATGATTCCCTGGGGGTCGAGTTGTTCGACCGGAGGATGCGCCGTGCCGTTGTTGATATCGGCGATAGCCACGATGCGCAGCATGCCGGAGGGACAACCCCCTTCGCAATTCCCCTGGGCTCCGTAGCGGTAGGTGAAATACTCCCAA
>JAQVRW010000006.1 GCA_028700875.1 Candidatus Zixiibacteriota bacterium
AGGGCCGTCACCCGCCGGGCAGGGATATCCATGGAAACATCGAACAACGCCTGCACCCGGCTATAAAAGAAATCCAGGCCGCGGACGCTGACGATGAGCTTTTCACCGTTCAGGATGTCGGTTACCATCGTTGTCTCTTTCTGATCCGTATTCGCAACCATATCGCCGCCGCATTGACCATTAATACCAGGGCCAGCAGCACGAACGCCGTCCCGTACTGCATCGGCCGTATCTGTTCGGCATTGGGATGCTGGGTCGCCAGAACGTACAGGTGATACGGCAGGGCCATCACCTGGTCGAAAATCGAGTTGGGCAGGTTCGGCAGGTAAAACGCCGCCACGGTCAACAGAATCGGGGCGGTCTCTCCCGCCGCCCGGCCGATGCCCAGGATCGAACCGGTCAGCATCCCCGGCACCGCGTGCGGCAGGACGTTCTTGTATATCGTTTCCCATTTCGTAGCTCCCAAAGCGAGACTCCCCTCGCGCAGCGACATCGGCACCGCCCGCAAGGCCTCCTCGCTGGATACGATGATAGTCGGCAGGGTCATACAGGCCAGAGTCAACGACCCGGCCAGAAGCGATGCCCCCATGTGCATGAACAGTACGAATAGTCCCAGCCCGAACAACCCGTATACGATCGACGGAACCCCGGCCAGTGTGATGATGGCCATCCGGATCGTTTCGGTGAACCGGTTGCGGCGGGAATATTCGGAAAGATAAATGGCCGTGGCCATGCCCAACGGCAACGCCACCGCGATGGTCCCGGTGACCAACAGAAACGTGCCCACGATGGCCGGAAAAATTCCCCCAGCGGCGCCGCCCCGGCGGGGATAGTCGGTCAGGAAATGCCAATTGATAGCCGGCAGACCGTTCCGGATGATATCGAAGACGATATATCCGGTCACCGCCACGGTCGAGTAGGCGATGATCCGAATCATCCAGAACCAGAAAGCGTCATGTCGGCGGCGCGGTTTCATTTTCTTCGCAACACTCTCTGAGCAACAACGTTCAGGCCGAACGTGGCCGCCAGCAGAATCAGCCCGATACAAAACAAGGCGGCATAATGCACGCTGCCGAAAGCCACCTCGCCCATCTCGGCGGCGATAGTGGCGGTCATGGTGCGGACCGATTCAAACGGCGACAGGGTCAGTATGGCGGCATTGCCGGTGACCATCATGACGGCCATCGTCTCGCCGATGACCCGTCCCATTCCCAGCATGACCGCCGCGACGATGCCCGAACGAGCGGCCGGGACGGTGACTTTCCAGATCGTTTCCAGGCGACTGGCCCCCAACGCCAGCGATGCTTCCTTGTAGGACTCCGGGACGCTGGTGATGGCGTCTTCGGAAATCGACATGATCGTGGGAATCGCCATCAGGGCCAGAAGCAACGCCCCGGTCAGGGCCGTCATGCCGGAACCGAGACCGAATATTTCTTTCACCAGCGGAGCGACAACCATCAGGCCGAAAAAGCCCAAAACGACCGATGGTATCCCGGCCAGAAGCTCAATAAACGGCTTGAGAAATTCCTTCTCCCCCCGACGGGCAATCTCGGCGACATACACCGCGCCGCAGACGCCAAACGGTATGGCGATAATCGTAGCCAAGACCGTCACCACAAGCGAACCGGTGATAAGCGGGATGACGCCGTAAAGCTCTTTCTGAAACGACACCGGCATCCAGCGGGTCCCGATCAGGTCGCTGATCCCGCGTTCCTTGAAAAACGGCAATGCCTCGCGGCCGAGAAAGAAAAAGATGAGGATGACGATAAGGACGGCCGTGGAGGCCGCCCCCGTCATGGTGAGTCGGACCGCTTTATCTTGCCAAGCCTTGTTCATCTACTTAACCGGCACGTATCCCGTCTCCACGGCGATCTTCTGCCCTTCAGGGCTGAGACAGAAGTCGATGAAATTCTTGATTTGCCCTTCCGGAGTTCCCTTGGTGTAGAGGTACAGACCGCGGGCGATGGAGTACGTCCCGGAGATAACCGTGGCCTCGGAGGGCACGACCGCCGGAGCATCGGCATCCGCCTTGACCGCCAGCATCTTCACTTTCCCCTTGCTTTCGACCGCGTACCCCAGTCCGACATAACCGATCGCCCATTTGTCCGCGCCGACCGACTGCACAATGGCCGAAGTCGCCGGCATCAACCGGGCTTCCACCGTGTAATCTTTCAATTTGAGTACGTGTTCCTGGAAAAAGACATAGGTCACGGAACTGGATTCCCGCGACAAGACGATAATCTTATGATCCGGGCCGCCCAGTTGAGTCCAGTTGGTGTAGGCGCCGGTGTAAATCTTGGCGATCTGCTCCTGGGTCAGTTCCGAAATCGGGTTGGCCGGATTGACGATTACGGCGATACCGTCGCGAGCGACCACGTTCCGGGTCGGCTCGATCCCCTTAGCCCTGGCATCCGCGATCTCCTTCTCTTTCATATCACGCGAGGCACTGCAGATATCGGTGGTGCCGTTCAACAACGCCGCAATACCGGTTCCCGATCCGCCACCGGTCACGGATATGTCGGCCTCCGGGTATTTGTTCATGAACGCCTCGGCCCAGCTCGACACCAGCTGAACCATGGTATCCGAGCCTTTAATGGAAACCGGTTTCGGGCGCTCGGCGGCCAGGGTCAGACCGAAAAACCCGCCAATTGACACGAAAACAAACAGGGCTGTCAGTACGGCAGCGTAGCCTCTGAGGGTGATTCTCATACGGTCCATGATTCTCTCCTTTTCAAACCGTTAGTCCCGTGATCCACCCCTTAATACCATACGGATATTTGGAATGTGTTAGGAACGGATGCGTTTTCGGTTGCAGGGAAATAACGATGGCAGAAAGCCAATGTGCCCCGCACAGCCTTAACGGATTGCTAAAGAACAACTTGCCCCACCCCGAGGCACTTATGTGATCGACAGATATCCACATCTGCCGGGAGTTCTTGCCTACGAAAGAGCGTCGATTTACCCCATGATAAACAAGGCTGTATAGCTTTTTCAACACTCCCTATCGTCGAGGGTCAGGACTTGACCGATCCCCTTGGCAGGTGGATCGAAAAGGTACTCCCTTTGCCAATCGTGCTGGCCACCTCGACCTTCCCCCCATGGATCTGGACGATATGCTTGACAATCGACAGGCCCAGACCCGTTCCGCCCGCTGTCCGGCTCCGCGCCCGATCCACCCGGTAGAACCGTTCGAATAGTCGGGGCAGGTGCTCGGATGATATCCCCACCCCCTGGTCGATGACCCGAATGATCGTTTCCTCGGCCGTCTGAGCAACCTCGACCACGACGGTTTTGCCCGCTTCGCTGTAGTTTATGGCGTTGTCGATGAGATTGACCAGCGCCTGTTCCAATAGCGGCGGATTGATGGCGGCGTTGGTTTCCATATTACCGGCGGTCTCCAGCCGAATCCCTTTCCGGTCGGCCTTATACGCGCAGACTTCCATGGCAGTGGCGATGACCCCTCCGAGAGGGACTTGAGCCAGGGCAACTTCCGCCCGCTCCTGCTCCTGCTCCACCTGCGAAAGAGTCAGCAGATCATCGATGATGGCGTTCAAACGGTCAGTCTGACGAAGAATGATCCCCAGGAAATTCCGTAACTCCGCCGGATCGGTGACGCTCCCCTCTAACAACGTCTCCGCAAATCCTTTGATCGAAGTCACCGGAGTCTTCAGTTCATGCGAGACGTTGGCAACAAAATCACGGCGAACGACCTCCAACCGCCGAAGGCGGGTGATATCATTCAGGACGACCACCGCCCCGATGGCCTTGTCGGCGGCATCGCGCAGGATCGACCCCTGGACTTGGAAATATCGTTCTTCCCGGCCGCCGGCGACCAGCTCCCGTTCCGCGGGGCCGTCCCCGGACAACACTTGACCCACGAATCGGTGCAGATCAGAGTTGCGGATGATCTCATGCAGGAACCTGCCGGATACATCCTCGGACGCCACCGCAAACATCCGCCGGGCCGCTTGGTTCAGACTGATAATCCGTTCCTCGCGATCGACCGCCACGACCCCCTCGACCATACTGGCCAGCACCGCCTCTTGTTCGTTCCGTTGCCGAAGTATTTCCTCGATATGGTCGTGCAATTGCCGGGCCATGTGGTTCATCGCCTCGGCCACCCGGCCGATCTCCGCGACATCCGAGGTCGCGATCGGATTGGTCAATTCTCCCCTGGCGAATCGATCCGCTCCGAGCCGGAGCGTGTCCAACGGCCGCCGGATTCGCCGGGCGGCGATAAGGCTGGCTATGGCCGCCAGGACTACCGCCGCGGCCCCCCCCAGGGCGATTTTATGATAAGCGGAATGCAGCGTTTCATCCAGACGCGACAACGGCAGCGATCCCCGGATGATCCCGATGGTTTTGCCTTCATGGGTCAACGGCGCCGCGACATACATCATGTCCCGTTGCAAAGTATAGCTGAAGCGAACCGCCTCGCCTCTCCCCGTGGACAAGGCCTCGATCACCTCCCGCCGGTCACCATGATTATCCATGGAATCGGGATTTCGTTCCGAATCGCCGACCACCTTGCCGGAGGTCAGGACGATCGTCATCCGTGTGCCCGAGCTTTGTTCCAAATGCCGACATACCTCTTCGATCCGAGGGTACTCCTCGGTCGTGAGTAACGCGACGAATTCGTCTTTGACCATCTCGATGCGGGCTTTGAGGTCATCGGCCGTCTGAGTCAGGTAAAATCGGCGCAATGTCAACGATGAGTACACCGTGACGACCACTACCACGGCTACGGCAATGATCAGAAACCAGGGATACAACCGCCAGATTAATTGTTTGCGCCGCATCTCATTTCCTTTTCAGCAGTCACACTAGACAGCCATTCCGTACGACTGGAAGAACCATCTTCCTGCCGAAACAATATAGACGCCGTCGGAAGCGGAATCAAGTCCAATCCTCTTTCTCGGCCCCAACCGAAACTCATTATCGTTAAGCCGATTACCGGCCAGCCGCGAATGAGCCGGATTGCCCTTGACCGTTTGTTCAGATTGTGTTAAAATCCCCTTTGATTTTAACCGGGTTCGCGGATACGAACGCACCGGATGGATTCGAAACTGAACGGCCGGAGTCGCCATGTTTAAACGGTTATTGCCTAGGGAAACCAGTTTCTTCGACTTCTTCGAGCAACATAGCAAGTTATCGATTGAGGTCTCCAAAGAGCTTAATGCCATCGCCGTCAACCCCGACGAATTGGCCGGACGGGCCGCCCGTATCAAAGAAATCGAGCACGAGGCGGATGAAATCACCCATCACTGCATCGATGCTCTCCATCGCACCTTCATCACCCCCATCGACCGCGGGGATATCCATCGGTTGATCCGGCGTCTCGACGACATCATCGACTGCGTCGATTCGGCGACCCAGCGCATGATTCTCTATGAAATCGCCCATATCCGCCCCGAGTTCCACAAATTCACGGAAGTCCTGATCAAGGCCACGACCGGCATCGACGGCGCCATCCACAGCCTGCGCGACCTGAGACACGGGGAGAAAGCGATCGAGAAATGGTGCACGGACATCTACAGCGCCGAGAAGGAAAGCGACGATATCCTGCGGGCGGCGCTGGCGAAGTTGTTCAACGAAGAGAAAGAAGCCATTCTCGTTCTCAAGTGGAAAGGTATCTTCGAACGTCTGGAGAAGGCCGCCGACCGCTGTGAAGAGGTGGCCAACATCGTCGAAGGCATAGTGATCGAGGCCTCCTAACCATGACTCCCCTCATGTTCGTCATTATCGGGACGGTGGCGGTCGCCCTGATTTTCGACGTCATCAACGGTTTTCACGATTCGGCCAATTCCATCGCCACCGTCGTCTCGACCCGCGTGCTGAGTCCCAAGATTGCCGTCTTATGGGCCGCTTTTTTCAATTTCGTCGCCATGTTCATTTTCGCCCCCCGCGTCGCCGACACCATCGCCAAAATCGTCAAGATCGACGGTCGGGACACGGTCTATGTCTATGTCGTTCTGGCCGGACTGATAGGGGCGATCGTCTGGGATCTGATCACCTGGTGGTTGGGATTGCCGACCAGTTCATCGCATGCCCTTATAGGGGGTGTGGCCGGAGCCGGTTTGGCCTATAAGGGCCTGGATGTCATTCGCTGGGGTAACATCTGGAAGACCGTTCAATTCATTCCCCTGGCGCCGCTGATTGGTCTGGTCGCCGCGTTCTTCGTCATGATCATCATTTCCTGGATATTTCGCCGATGGCGGCCGCAAGAGGTCGACCGGCTGTTCCGGAAAGGACAATTATTCTCGGCCGCCCTCTATTCGCTGGGCCACGGCGGCAACGACGCCCAGAAAACCATGGGCATCATCATGGCCCTGCTGATGGCCGGCGGAATCATGAATCCCGACACCCAGCTTTCCCTCCTGCATCTCAACACCATGTGGATCATTCTCTCGTGTCATCTGGCTATGGCCATCGGTACCGCCTTCGGCGGCTGGCGAATCGTCAAGACCATGGGCATGAAAATCACCAAGCTTAAACCGGTCGGAGGTTTCTGCGCCGAGACCGCCGGCGCGATGACCCTGTTCATTGCCACCAATATGGGCGTCCCCGTCTCCACCACGCATACTATTACCGGCGCGATCGTCGGCGTCGGCACTACCGACAGGCTATCGGGCATCAAGTGGGGCGTGGCCCAGCGGATCGTCTGGGCCTGGATATTCACCATCCCCGCCGCCGGCCTCGTGTCGGCCGGATGTTTTTACCTCATCAAAGCCCTTCATACCGGCTTTTAAATTTCCCCTTGACTACCCACTCCCCACCTAGGGTATATTATCCATTATAGTGGCCCATATAGTTGTCGATATGACCTTTGCCCGATCGGTGGAGGCTCACGATAGTATCTTGTCTGCGTTGAACCAATTTGGGCGGGATACCTGTGGTTCTTGGGAGGGGATAATTGAATCATGGCCAACCATTTCGATAAACGCCGCGCATTGAAGGAAACGATAACTGCGGTCGCGACATCGGCGGCCCTTCTATTCTCGCTATCTGTGTCGATTCAAGGTTCCGACTCGAAATCGCGTTCGGTATATTCATCTCCGTATTATCGTCAAAGCGCCGATTCGCCCGCTGACGCTCCAAATTTCCAATATGATTTCCACAACGTGGGCCAGTTGGGGTTGGCGATTTCCAACGATGGTGTCATCGGCTTCGGGCCATATTGGCCGGGTGGGAACGGGATAATATGCGAATATCCAATCGGTTCCAGGGTTCAGTACATGCGTGGCGGGGCATTGGTGGTTGGCGGCATCGTGAGCCAAGATACCCTGCTATCCAATCCCATGTATGTCGAATTCGCGCCCCCGGCCGGAGCGGCGGGCGATTTCATACGCCGGTCGACGCTTCGTTCCAACGCCTATTATAGTCCTGATGCCCAATCCGAGCAGGATTTTATCGCTATCTATACGGATACATCTCTCTTTCACAATCATATCGGACCTTATGATAATAGGGGCCATATTCCTCTCGGGGTATCGATACGCCAATCCAGCTATGCCTGGAGTTACTCATATGCCAGTGATTTTATCCTATTTGACTATCACATTACCAATATCGGACAAGATACGATATCAAAAATGTTTATCGGGATTCGCATCTATGGGGAGCCTTTTACGTACGGTTACGACGCCACTTATTGGAGCGGCCTTTGCGGTTTCCGGCGAACGGCTCCCGCCCAGGATCGGACATGCCTTGCGGAAGACAGCATCAATGTTGCCTGGGTGGCCGATGTCGACGGCAACGCGAACTCCGAGGGGGAGTGGGACAATCGTTCCGCTCGGGCAGTGATTGGCCTTCGGTTTCTGGGCGCCAATCCGAAAAATCGAGTTTTCAATTATAATTGGTGGGCCGATAAAGCCCAGAAAAAGCCCGGTGGAGAGTTATCGCCCAATTCGGAGGATTCCTGGGGTCCGCGTAAGGCAGGAACTGAGGAAGATCCCTATCGAAAGTTCATCATTGGGATGGGAGAACCGTATGGGGATCGCGAAACATATTATCTGTTGTCCCATCCCGAGTTCGACTATGACCAACTCTTTTGCGGTTTTGATCATTCCGGTGAAGGATTTATGCCTCCGCCACCGGAAGCCTACAAATACGTCCAGTGGGGATGGACCGAATACGCTATCTCCTTTGGCCCATATGATCTGGCGCCGGGGGATTCGGTAAGCTTCGCTATGGCCCTGGTCGCCGGAGAAAACTTCCACGTCAACCCTTCGGACTTCAAGGAAATCTTCGGCGACTATAACCCCACCGCCTACTTCGCCACGCTCAACTTCGACGACCTCGACCGCAACGCCCGCTGGGCCGAATATGTCTACGACAACCCCGGCGTCGATACCGATCACGATGGCTATGCCGGGGAGTATTGCTGGTCCTACACCTGGCGCGACACCACCCCCGACATCCCCGGCGACAGTGTCATCGTCGATTCCCACAAGGTCTATTACAGCGGTGATAGCATCCCGGATTTTCGTACGGTCGCTCCGCCCCCGGCGCCGATTCTGCGTACCTTTCCCTCCTTCGGCCAGATCATCGTCCGCTGGAACGGCCGCGATTCCGAGACCGCGGTCGACTTCCTGACCCAGGACAAATCGTTCGAGGGATATCGGGTCTACATGGGCAAGGAAGACCGCCTGACCGACTTCGTCCTGTTGTCGTCATTCGATATCGAGGATTACATTATTTGGCAATACAGCGACCTGTTGGGTGACTGGGTCAAACAGGGCCTGCCGGTGACCGGAGACAGCCTGAAGATTCTCTACGGCCCCGATTTCGACCCGACCCAATATGACAACCAGTATCATGCCTTCACCGACCCGATCACCGGTGCGTATCGCTTTTTCGCCCCCCAGGATTGGAACCAATCGGACCTGAGCGATCCGCTTAAAATCCACAAACTCTATCCCGACGCCTCCAGAGACAATCCCGACGATACCACCGAAGAAGGGTACATGCGGTACTATGAATACGAGTACGTGATCGACAACCTGCAGCCCTCGGAGCCGTGTTATTTGTCGGTGACGGCCTTCAGCCGGGGATCATTGGACGAGAACGTCGGCGTCCTCGAAACTTCGCCGTTGATCAACGTGGTGCGGGATTTCCCTTTGCCGTCATCGACGATGGTGGAGAAGGAGGGATTGCCGGTGATTGTCTATCCGAATCCCTATCGAAGCGACGGCGGCTACGCCCGTGATGGATACGAGAACCGGGATCGGTTGAGACGGGTGGAATGGTCGCGGGAGATTCATTTCGGCAACTTGCCGGCGGTGTGCAAAATTAGGATTTATACCCTATCCGGTGATTTGGTGCAGGAGATCGACCATTATTATCCCAATGGCGGGCCGGGGTCGCAGGAGGAGACCTGGAACATGATCAGCCGGAACACGCAGTCGATCACCTCGGGCATCTATATCTGGAGCGTCCATTCCGACAAGACCGACCAGCTTGGCAAACTGGTGATTATCAAGTAGTCTGAACCCACCCGCTATGCCCGCCTGCGGCGGGCATTCTGGGTGGGGTACGAATTTAGATGGATGCCCCGTATAAATCTCCAATCATACCATTTCGACAGACGATTTTAATTGTCCGCCGGGAGGACACCGCTATATTGAGCCTTATTGATTTGGGAGAATAGCGATGCAGAAAGAAATAGTATCCTCCGATCGCGCGCCGAAAGCGATCGGCGCCTACAGCCAGGCCGTTATGGTCGAGGGGGCGCGGCTGGTGTATATCTCCGGGCAGCTCGGGCTGGACCCGGCCGGAGGCGCCATGGTTCCCGGCGGCGTCGTCGCCGAGACGCGGCAGGCGATGAATAATCTCGGGGCGATCTTGAAAACGTCCGGCGGCGATTATTCGTCGATTATCAAGACGACCATCTATCTGGCCGATATCGCCGACTTTGCGGCGGTCAACGAGGTTTATGCCGGATATTTTTCGGCCGATTTCCCGGCCCGCGCCGCTTTTGCCGTCGCGGCCCTGCCCAAAGGCGGCCGGGTGGAAATTGAAGCGGTAGCGGCTCTGTAGACAGCGATGACGCGCAATATCCGGATTTTTCTGATCACGGAGGGGATCCTTTCCGCCTGCCGAGGCTTCATCTTTCCCATCTACGTGCTCTATTTTCGCGTTTTCAATGTCTCTCTCTTCGGGGTGGCCCTTCTGGCGGCCATTTTCGAAGTGACGGTGCTGGTGGCGGAAATTCCCACCGGGTTGTTCGCCGACCGGTTCGGGCGCAAACGATCGGTCATCATCGGTTTTGCCTTCTTCGCCTTAAGCGGGGCGGTCTTCACATTCTTCCGTCATCTGGAAGGATTCATTCTGGGGGAGATCCTATTCGGGCTGGCCGAGGCGTTCATCTCCGGCGCGGGGGAGGCGCTGGCCGTGGATTCGATTCCGCCCGCTGAGCGGGACGGCATCCTGCCGCGATTATTTACCCTCCGCAGCCGGATACGAATCGGCTTGACCTCTTTGTTTATGGTGATGGCGGGAGTGATATTCTACCTCGATGCCCGCCTCACGTTTCATCCCGTGTTTTTCGGCGGCGTGGCCGGGGTGATCGCATCATTGTTTTTTGTCGCCGACCACCATCACGGTCCCGGCCTGGCGTGGGTCGATTTTTTCGCTCCGATCAAGCTGATGTTCCGTCGCCTGAAGGCCGTGGAGTTATTGCGGACGATTTTCGTCATCTCGCTGGTGGCCAATTTTTCGTTCGAGGGGGCGGATCAGTACTGGCAGGTGCTGGCCGGGGAGTATGACCGGTTCCCGGTGGCTTATTTCGGGATCATCACCGCCGTGGGGGCGTTTCTGGCGTTTTTGTTGGTCGGGCCGACAGTCAGGCGTTTTTCCGGGACGTTGGCGCTTCCGGCCTTGATCCTTTTGGTGACCGGCGTCGCCATATCGACCATGCCCAATGTCCCGGCTTTGGCTTTGGCAGTTCTGTTGGTGATTTATTTTATGGGCCGGGAACTCATAACCCCATTGTTTTCGATTGCCATCAATCGGGCGATAGAATCCGAAGGCCGGGCCACGTTTCTATCCGCCTATAACATGACCTGTTCGGTCGGCGAGGTGGCGGCCGGCCTTATAGTGGGCGTGATCGCATCCAGTTTGGGAATCCCGGTGGTCTTTGTCGTCTGCGGCGGGGTTTTGGTCGTGTACGTCGTGATCACACTCTTCACTTCAGGCTCCCTGTTGGAGCGGCCCGGTCCAAACCGGCTCCGTCATTCTCAATAAATACCAAACAACCCGTATATTGCGGGTCGTATCAGTTTTCGATTAGCTCGTGGGAGTCGCCCGGCTCGATCGATTAGAACGATTCGTTTGCAGGGGGGCATCGCCGGACGTCACCATGGGCAAAAATAGTATGCCAAATTATCCGAAAGGCGTAAATCGGCGGCTATATCGCGGAAGATTGAAAGAAGACAAATGTTAGTGTCATGTAAATGTTTAACCTATGGAATATTAACGGGTTAAATTTTAAAAAAAGCGCTTGACAAGCCGACGGTTTTGGTTTTCTTACCGTCTTACTTTCAGGCCGTCATTGTGAAATAAGTCACATGGACGGCAGGAGATGAAAACGATATGCCAGCTGATTACAGCGTTGTCCTGGTCTTCTTGATAGCCGGCATTGCCATTGTTTCGTTCGTTTTTCTTTTGTCCCGCCTGATCGCGCCACATAACCCATACAAGGTAAAAAACGAAACCTATGAATGCGGCGAACCGACTATCGGCCCGAGTTGGATTCAATTCAACAACCATTTTTATATTTTCGGACTGATTTTCGTGGTCTTCGACGTGGAAGCGATCTTTTTGTTCCCCTGGGCGGTCGCCTATAAGTCGTTGGGATATTTCGCCTTCGTGGAAATGATGATATTCATCTTCATCCTTTTGGCCGGACTCGTGTACGCCTGGAAGAAGGGAGCGCTAAAGTGGGTTTGATTAAAAAGCTCCCGGTGTATACTGAGCATATCCCCGGCGGTTCCCTGGTGACCACATCGGTCAATTCTGTGCTGACCATGGCTCAAGCCAAATCGTTGTGGTATTTGTTGTTCGGCACCGCTTGCTGCGCCATCGAGTTGATGGCTACCGGCGCTTCGCGGTACGATTTCGATCGGTTGGGGATGATATTCCGGGCCTCGCCTCGTCAGGCCGATATCATGCTGGTCGCGGGGACGATTACCAAGAAGATGGCCCCCAGGGTCAAGCGAATCTACGATCAGATGGCCCAACCGAGATATGTTCTGGCCATGGGCGGTTGCGCGATCGGCGGCGGACCGTTCTATTATGACTGCTACTCGGTGCTCAAAGGCGTGGACAAGATCATCCCGGTGGACGTGTTCGTTCCCGGTTGCCCGCCTCGTCCCGAGGCTCTTCTGCAAGGGTGTCTGGAAGTCGGCAAGAAAATCCGGACGTTGAAACTGGATGAATGGAGCTGAAAGGACGATGACCAAAGCCGAATTGACCGCCCATATCACGACGACCTTCTCCGGTCAGGTGACGGTGATCGAGAACACCCAACCGGAGCCGTACTTTATCGTCAAGCCGGAGGATTTGGTCGCTTTCGCCCGGTTCATCCATGACGACTCGGCGTTGCAGCTGACATTCCTCATGAACCTGGCCGGCGCCGACACCGGTGAACGGTATGAGGTCGTGTACAACGTCTGTTCCTATCAATTGAAACATCGGATCTTTTTCAAGATACAGCTTCCCCATGACAATCCGGAGTTCGACACGGTCATCCAGGTTTGGCCGGGGGCCAACTGGTTCGAGCGCGAGGTGTGGGAACTGTTCGGGATGACCGTCCGCAACCATCCCAATCTGACCCGTTTCCTGCTGGAAGACGATTGGAACGAGGGATTTCCGTTGCGCAAGGGGTGGACCGGGACCGATTTTATTCCGCTCCCGGATCGAGGATAGCGATGGCCGAAGAACTGCGCACCGAAGACATGACCATGAACATGGGGCCGCAGCACCCCTCCACGCACGGGGTCTGCCGCCTGGTTCTGACGCTCGACGGCGAAGTGATCAAAGATTGCCAACCGGTCATCGGTTTCCTCCATCGATCCATAGAAAAAATGTGCGAGAATCGGACCTATGCCCAGTGCATTCCATTGATGGATCGGTTCGAGTACTGCACCTCCATGTCCTGCAACTGGGCCTTCTGCCTGGCGGCCGAAAAGCTCAGCGATATCAAAGTCCCCGAACGCGGGGAATACCTCCGCGTGATCATGGGTGAGCTGAACCGCATCGCCAGCCATTTGATTTTCGTCGGCGTGACCCCCATGGATTGCGGGGCGTTGACGCCGTTTCTGTATACCTTCCGCGAACGCGAACGGATCATGGATCTGTTTGAGATGACCTGCGGCCAGCGCCTGACCTACAATTATATTCGTATCGGCGGCGTGGCCAAGGATATCCCGCCCGAGTTTATTCCCAAGTGCCGGGAATTTCTGGACATCTTCGAGGAAAAAATCCGCGATTACGAAAAACTGCTCGTCGACAATCCCATCTGGATCGCCCGCAACAAGGGGGTCGGGATCATCACTCCGCAGCTGGTGTACGATTATTGCATCTCCGGGCCGTCGGCCCGCGCCTCCGGCGTCAATTTTGATATCCGCAAGAACGATCCCTATTCGATATACGACCGTTTCGACTTCGATATCCCGCTGGGCACGGGCGGCGACTGTTACGACCGCTTCAATGTCCGGGTCAACGAGATGCGGCAGTCGGCCCGCATCGTCGCCCAAGCGCTGGATCATTTGCCGGACGGGGAAATCCGGGTCAAGGTGCCGCTCAAGTTCAAGCCGAATCCGGGCGAAGTGTACAGCCGGAGGGAAAACTCGCGCGGCGAGATGGGCGTCTATCTCGTCTCGGATGGCAGCACCAAGCCTTTCCGCATCCGCGCCCGCGGCGGCAGTTTCAGCCACCTGCAGGCCGTGCCGCATATCGTCAAGGGTTTGAAAATCGCCGACCTCGTGGCCATCTTTGCCTCCATGGACATCATTATGCCGGAGATTGACAGGTAATGGAACTGGCCCCGATTTTCGCGTGGATTTACGACCTGCTGATTTCGCTGGGTCTCAGCGTGGCGCTGGCCGACCTGGTCAGTCAAATCGGACTGGCCGTGTTTGTGTTTTCCCTGCTGTGCGTGCTCGCCCTGTTTCTGGTCTGGTGGGAGCGCAAAATATCGGCCCATATCCAGCAGCGTTTCGGCCCGATGATGACCGGCTGGCACGGCGTCTTTCAGACGGTCATGGACGCGTTGAAACTGCTCCAGAAAGAGGATATTACGCCGACGGTGGCCGACCGCGGGGTTTTCTTCTGGGCGCCGGTGATCGTGTTCACCTGTGCCTTCGCGGCCTACATCGTTATTCCCTTCGGCAAAGGGCTGATCGTTTCCGACCTTAATATCGGCATCTTGTATATCATCGCCATCACGACCTTTACGATCATCGGACTGATGATGGCCGGCTGGGGCTCCAACAACAAATACGCCCTGTTGGGCGGCATGCGGTCGGCGGCGCAGGTGGTCAGCTATGAAGTTCCGCTGGTGCTGTCGATCATGGGCGTCGTGATGGTGACCGGGTCGATGTCGATGAACGACATCGTCGCCGCCCAGTCCGGGTGGGCCGGGTTCCGCTGGAACATCATTTTCCAGCCGCTGGGTTTCGTGATTTATATTATCGCCGCTACGGCTGAGGCCAACCGGACGCCGTTCGATCTGCCCGAGGCGGAACAGGAGCTGGTGGCCGGGTTTAACATCGAATATTCGGGCATGAAGTTCGCCATGTTTTTCCTGGCCGAATTCGTGAACATGTTCACCGTGTCGGCCATCGCCACGACCGTTTTCCTGGGCGGTTGGAACGGGCCGCTGCTGCCCTCCTGGATGTGGTTTTTGGGCAAAACTCTGGCCATGGTCTTCGTCCTGATGTGGTTCCGCTGGACGTTCCCACGGTTGCGGGTGGACCAGTTGATGGAATTTGCCTGGAAGGTGCTGCTGCCGCTGGCCTTTGTCAATATCATCTATGTCGGAGTGTTGGCCCTATGGTTGAAGTGATACGACAATTCGCTTCGGGGATATACAACCTCCTGTTGGGGATGTTCACTTCCGGCAAGCATCTGGCCCGGCACGCGATCACCGTGCAGTATCCCAAGGAACGGTGGGAGGTGCCGGAACGGTCGCGGGGCATGGTCGTGCTTTTGACCGATCACGAGACCGGCCAGCTCAACTGCACCGCCTGCCTGCTGTGCATGCGCGGTTGTCCCTCCGGGGCGATCGATATCGAGGTGGAGAAGGACGAGAAGGGGAGACGGCACCTGAAAAATTTCACCGTCGACTTCCATCTGTGCTGTTTCTGCGGACTGTGTCAGGAGGCGTGCAATTTCTCGGCTATCAAGTTGTCCCGCAAGTATGAATTTCCGGAGTACGACAAGAAAGACCTTATTTTCGATATACGGAAGCTGCAGGCGGAGGGGATGGATGTCCCCTATGAGAAACCGGTGAGGAAGAAAGTGGAGCCGAAACCTCCGGCCGCGCCGTCTGAGGCCGCTCCCGCGCAGCCCTCCGTTCCGGAAACGCCCGGGCCGGAGAAACCGCCGTCGTCCGACACGCCCCCGGCCGAAGCCGACGGGCCCAATCCAACCGAGGCCGGATAATGGAAGCGTTCACGTTTTACCTGTTCTCGTTTCTGATCATCATCTCCGCGCTGGCCGTGGTGACGATGCGGAATATCTTCCATTGCGCGTTGTTTCTCATCCTCTGCCTCTTTTCGGTGGCCGGGATATTCGTCATGCTGCACGCGGAGTTTCTGGCGGCGGTGCAGGTGTTGATCTATGTCGGGGCGGTATCGATTCTGATCATCTTCGCGATCATGCTGACCTCCCGGCTGGCCGGCCGCGACGCGCCCGTGGTCAACGAACAATTCTTCCTGGGCGGGTTCATGTCGCTGGTGCTGCTGTTCAGCCTGGTGTATACGCTCAAGGAGACGATCTTCCGCGTCGTCGCGGAGCCTCCGGCGCCGCAATCGACGTTGCGTATCGGCCAGATGCTGATGACCGATTACGTTCTGCCATTCGAGCTGGTCTCGGTGCTGCTGCTGGCCGTCCTGATCGGGGCCATCGTCCTTGCCCGGCGGGAGGGAAACTGACCATGCTGTTGATGCATTATCTGACCCTGGCGGCGATCCTGTTTTGTATCGGCTTCTTCGGCGTCGTCACCCGGCGCAACGCCGTGGCCATCCTCATGTCGGTGGAGTTAATGTTCAACGCGGTCAACATCAATCTGGTGGCCTTCAACCGTTTCACGGCCCCGGACGCCCTGGTCGGGCAGGTGTTTTCCATTTTCGTGATCGTCGTGGCCGCCGCCGAGGTGACCGTCGGCCTGGCCATCGTCATTCTCATCTACCGGAACTGGCGCAGCATCGACGCCGACCGGGTCAACCTGTTGAAGTGGTGATATGCTGGACAAGGCGTTCATAATCCCGTTTCTGCCGCTGGCGGCTTTCATCGCCATCGTCTTCTTCACCAACCGCCGGGAGAAACTCTCCGCCGGGCTGGCCATCGGGGCGGTGGCCGTCGCCTGGGTCATGTCGATCGTCTGCCTGATCGAAATGTTGGGCTATCACGGCGAAGGCGCGTTCCAGCTGGAGCAGGCGTTCGACATCGTTACCTTCCAGAACTTCCGCCTCGAACTGGGCGTGCTGCTCGATCCGCTCACGGCCCTCATGCTGATCGTCGTCACCACCGTGTCTCTCATGGTGCATATCTACTCCCTCGGCTACATGCACGGCGATATCCGCTTCTCGCGCTTTTTCGCCTACCTGGCGCTGTTCACGTTCGCCATGCTCGGCCTGGTCCTGGCCAACAACTTCTTCCTCATTTTCATCTTCTGGGAGCTGGTGGGGTTGACCTCCTACCTGTTGATCGGGTTCTGGTACGAGAAGAAGTCGGCCGCCGACGCCGGCAAGAAGGCGTTCATCACGACCAAGATCGGCGATCTGGGTTTCACGGTCGGCATCCTGATGATGGGCATGTTCCTGGGGACGTTCAATTATATCGAGGTGTTCGACAAGATCGCCGCCGGGCAGCTGTCCGGCGGAGTCCTCACGACCATGGCCATCCTGATTTTCTGCGGCGCGGTCGGCAAATCGGCCCAGGTGCCGCTGCATGTCTGGCTGCCCGACGCCATGGAAGGCCCGACTCCCGTGTCGGCCTTGATCCATGCCGCCACTATGGTGGCCGCCGGCGTCTTCCTGGTGGCCCGGTCGATGACCATCTTCATGGCCAGCCCCGACGGGGCCATGGTTGTGGCCGTCATCGGCATGGTGACCTCGATTTTCGCCGCCAGCATCGCGTTGGTTCAAAACGATATCAAGCGGATTCTGGCGTATTCCACGCTGTCCCAGCTTGGATACATGATCATGGCCCTGGGGCTGGGCGGATATACGGCCGGGATGTTCCACCTGATGACCCATGCCTTTTTTAAAGCTTTGCTCTTTTTGGGCGCCGGGTCGGTCATTCACGCCGTCCATACCAACGATATTCAGGAGATGGGCGGGTTGTCGCGCAAGATGAAGATTACCACCGTCACCTTCATCATCGCCTCGCTGTCGATCTCCGGCATCTTCCCCTTGTCGGGATTCTGGTCCAAGGATGAAATCATCGCCACCGCCAGCCATCAGCCGATTTTCCTGATCGTGTCGCTGTTGGTGGCTTTCATGACCGCCTTCTACATGTTCCGGCTCTGTTTCCTGACTTTCTCCGGGACGCCGCGCAATCAGCACGCGTATGACCACGCCCACGAGTCGCCGCGGTCGATGACCTGGCCGTTGATGTTCCTGGCGGTGTTGTCGGTCGTCGCCGGATGGGTGGGCATTCCCTGGCTGTCGCACGGCTTCTCCTCGTTCGTCTATCACGGCGAACCGCACCACGTCAAGCCGGAGATCATCCTGATGGTCGCCTCCACGGTGGTGGCGTTGCTGGGGATCGGGTTGGCGTATTTGATGTATTACCGCGGGGCCATATCGCCTCAGGCGATGGGCGCCCGGTTCAAACCGCTGTACACGCTGTTGTACCATAAATATTACGTGGATGAGTTCTACGACGCCGTCATTATCAAGCCGGTGTTTGCCGCGACCCGTTTCCTCTGGAAATTCGACGCCAAGGTGATCGACGGGTTTGTCAATCTGAATGCCAGTTCGACGCTCCGGCTGGCCGATATTAAAAACTGGTTCGACATTCATATCGTTGACGGCATCGTCAACGGTCTGGGCCTGATTACCGGCGCCGCATCGTCGGCGCTGCGCCTCATTCAAACCGGACGGCTGGCGCATTACCTGTTGGCGGTGCTCTTCGGGCTGATCATGATGGGCCTTCTGTCCAGCTCGAATCTGCTCAATTGGATCCTATGGCAGATCGGCCTTCAATGATGTCGCCGGTTAGGAGGATAGGAAAGCGATGACCTACAGTTTCCCGATATTGTCCTTCATAGTCTTCACGCCCCTGCTGGGGATGATCGTGGTGATGCTGCTCAACCGGGAGAGGGTGACGGCGATCCGTTGGATGTCGGCCGTTTTCGCCTTCATCACCATGATCTTCACGTTGATCGTACTGAAGGACTACGACTCGTCCACGGCCTCGATGCAGTTCATGGAGTCGTTCAACTGGATCCCGTCGATCAACGCCTCCTATCTGCTCGGCGTGGACGGCATTTCCGTGCCGATGCTGCTGTTGACCTCCCTGTTGTCGCTGGTGGCGATAGTCATCAGTTTCAACATCACCAACCGGGTCAAGGAATACTTCGCCTTCTTTCTCCTGCTGGAATGCGGCATGTTGGGGGTGTTTGTGGCCCTCGATTTCTTCCTCTTTTACGTTTTCTGGGAAGTCATGCTGGTGCCGATGTACTTCCTGATCGGCATCTGGGGCGGGCCGCGGCGCGAGTACGCGGCCATCAAGTTCTTCCTGTATACGCTCTTCGGCTCCATCTTCATGCTGGTCGCCATCCTGGTGATGTATTTCACGTCCGACCCGCACACGCTGAGCATGATCGAGCTGATCAAGACCGCCCCGACCTTCTCGCGCGGCGTCCAGATTTTCGCCTTCGCCTTCTTCTTCATCGCCTTCGCCATCAAGGTCCCGGTCTGGCCGTTCCACACGTGGTTGCCGGACGCCCACGTCGAGGCCCCCACGGCGATTTCCATCATCCTGGCCGGCGTCCTGTTGAAGATGGGCACCTATGGCATGCTGCGCGTATCCTGGGCGATGCTTCCCCAGGGACTGCACTATTTCGCCGTGCCGATCGCGATATTGGGCTTGATCGGCATCATCTACGGCGCGCTGGTATCGATGGCCCAGAAAGACTTGAAGAAGCTGGTGGCCTATTCCTCGGTGTCGCACATGGGGTACTGCATGGTGGCGCTGGCCGCCTATGGCTCGGTTACGGCTATCGCCGGATGCATGTTCCAGCTGGTCTCCCATGGACTGATCACGGGGGCCATGTTTCTTTTGGTGGGCGTGCTCTATGACCGCGCCCATACCCGTGAAATCGCCGCCTTCGGCGGCCTGGCCAACAAGCTGCCGGTCTTTACCGGCATCTTCACTCTCTTCGGCATGGCCTCGCTGGGCTTGCCGGGCATGTCCGGATTCATTTCCGAATTCATGGTTTTCGTCGGCTCGTTCAAGGCCTACCCGATCATCGTCGGTTTGGCCGTGCTGGGAGTTGTCCTGACGGCGGCCTATATCCTGCGGATGATTCAAAAAATATTCCTGGGTGAATTCGATATCGCCAAGTGGGGCGGTCTGACGGAAATCAACTTGCGCGAGATTCTGTGCGTGTCGCCTCTGGCGATACTGACCATCTTCATCGGCGTCTATCCCAAACCGCTGGCGGATTTGATGCGGGCGACGCTGGAAAATCTTGTTGTTTTGATGGCGCGGTGATATGGTGAACCTGACTCCACTTTTGCCGGAACTGTTCCTGTTCTGCTGGGCGCTGGTGGTTTTGGCCTCCGACCTCTTTTCGAAGCGGCGGTCGGCCTCCCTGCCGGGGTATCTCAGCCTGGCCGGACTGGTTATCACCGGATTCCTGTTGATTCCGGCACACGACGCCTATCTCTGGGGCGGCATGTTCGTCTCCGACCCCTTTGCCGTCTTCTTCAAGATTATTTTTCTGGGCGCCGCTTTCATGGCTATCGGTTCCTCCTTTGGCCTGGCCGGGCGAATGACTCATCACCGCGGGGAGTACTTCACGCTGATTCTCTTCTCCACCGTCGGCATGATGTTTTTGGCCTCGGCCAAGGAGTTGATCACGCTGTATGTCGGGCTGGAGCTGACCACTATTCCCCTGTATGTCCTGGCCGCGTATACGAAATCCTCGCGCGCCTCGACCGAGGCCGGCCTTAAGTATATGATCATCGGCGCCGTTTCCTCGGCCGTGTTGTTGTACGGCTTGTCCATCATCTATGGCCTGACCGGCACGACCTTCCTGCAGCAGATTACCATCAACCTGTCGATCTACTGGTTGTCCTACGGCGAACTGGGCCCGGCCTTTTCGATCGCCTTGATGGCGATTCTGGCCGGCCTGGCGTTCAAGCTGGCGCTGGTGCCCTTCCATATGTGGGCGCCGGACGTCTATGAGGGTTCGCCGACCCCGGTCACGGCTTTTCTGTCGGTCGGCTCCAAGGCGGCAGGGTTGGCGGCGATAGTCCGGATCTTCGTGGGGGCGTTCATCGCCTTCGCCACGCCGGTCATGGCTCCCCGCGACTGGGGCAGCACCCTGGCGGTCCTGGCGGCGATCACTATGATCGTCGGCAATATCGTGGCCATCCGGCAAACGAACATCAAGCGCATGCTGGCCTATTCCTCGATCGCCCAGGCCGGGTACATCATGGTCGGCGTCGTCGCGGCCTCGAATCTGGGCGTATCGGCCATCAGCTTCTACGTGTTCAGCTACATGTTCGCCAACATGGGCGCCTTCGCCATCGTGGCCATTATCGCCGAACGGACCGGCTCCGAACAGATCGCCGATTTGGCGGGTTTCTCCAAATCATCGCCGGTCCTGGCGGGCCTGATGGCCATATTCATTCTGTCGCTGGCGGGCATACCCCCGCTGGCCGGGTTCCTGGCCAAGTATTACGTTTTCGCGGCGGCCGTGCAGGCCGGCTATACCTGGCTGGTGGTTCTGGCGCTGTTGACCTCGGTCATTGCGTATTATTACTATGCCAACGTCATCCGGATGATGTACTTGTCGGCCGACCCCAACCCGCATCATATCGTCCCCTCGTTCCCGGCCGGATTGGTTTTGGCTTTGGCCGGAATCGGAGTGATCCTCTTCGGTCTCATGCCGGAGCCGATCTTGAAATTGGCCATCGCGGCGGCTTCCAGCTTTGTCTTCTAGCGGGCGACCGATAATCATTGACACCAACGCCGTTTTTTCGCTACTATATGTGGTATAATCGCCGGCCCGAGACGGCCGGCAGGAAACCGATATGTCCATAGGCGAAAACATAAAGATCGTCATCAAGAAGTACTTCCTCGCCGGGCTCCTGGTGACGGTGCCGCTCATCGTCACCTATTATGTCCTGAAATCGCTATTCGGGGCGCTGGACAGCATGTTGAATCCCCTCGTGCATAAGCTCCTGGGGTACAACATCCCCGGCCTCGGCGCGATCGTGACCATTTTGCTGGTGCTTTTGGCCGGCGCCATCGCCACCAACTACCTCGGGGCCCGGTTGATCGGGGCGGGAGACCGCCTGCTGAGGCATACCCCCCTGGTGCGGGTGATCTATTTCGCCACCAAGCAATTGGTGCAATCGGTCACGACTCCCCGCGACGCCGCCTTCTCGGAGGTGGTCCTGGTGGAATATCCGCGCAAGGGGATTTACGCCATCGGCTTCCTGGCCGGGCGATGCCAGGTCGACGTGGGGGGCGAGACCGGAGGAAGAAAACTGGTGTTTATCGCCAACTCGCCGACTCCGTTCACCGGGTACGTGGTGCTGGTTCGCGACGAGGAAGTTTTCCCGGTGGATATTACTCTGGAAGCGGCCATCAAGTTGCTGGTCTCCGGCGGTATCGTGACGCCGGACAAGCTCCGAATGAAAAACGGCATGAAACCCGAAGAGGTTGGCGATGCGGCTGGCGAATCTCCTGGATGAGGCTCTGGTAACGCACAATCTGAAAGCGACCACCAAGCACGAAGCGATCGAGGAACTCCTGGCGCTGGTGCAGAAGAAATATCCGGACAACAACTATAAAGCCATCCTCAAATCGATCCTCGACCGCGAGGAAGTGGAAAACACGTCGTACGGCCGAGGTATCGCCTTTCCGCACGCCCGCACCGATGCCGTCACCGAGATGTATATCGCC
>JAQVRW010000007.1 GCA_028700875.1 Candidatus Zixiibacteriota bacterium
CGCGCCGGGGATCATCGCCTTCTTCCTGACGGCGAGCGTGGCAACGATCACCAGAAGCAGGGCCGTGAATAAGGCGAAGAAGAGAATCCCGTAATGTTCCGCAAAGCTTTTTGATATGAAGGTCAGGAATGTGGGGATATGCGGCACGCCACTTTCGTGAGTCCCCGCCGCTCCAGTCGTATCGACCGCCCCGGCCACCTGCTCGGTCGCCAGGAGGATAAAATTGAAGAGTCCGGTCACCATCAAGCCACGCCCTCCGAACCGCGTTCACGAAATTCGTCCGTGCCCATGATGGCTTGACCGACGGCCTTCAGGGACATCACGGCCAGGACTGAGGACAGTCCAATCAAAATGGGGACGATGCGGAAGATCGGCAGGGTGACCAGGAAATAGCCGGAAAGATACAGGAGCGGGAATTTTAGGACCGCCAAACCGGCGGTGCGGAGCTTGTCGATATGTCCGGGACGAACGGCAGTCCGAACCAACGCGGCCAGGAACAGCAGATTGATCATGGACCAGACGCCGGCGGAAAAAACCGCCAGACAATCATAAAATCGGAAATAGGCCGGCCCAACCGCCAGCGTCAACAGCAGCAGTATACCGGTGGTCTTGAGAGTCCGGGTTATAAAGTCAGTTGCGGGAGTCTCTATCGAAGTCGTTTTGTTCATGAGACGCACGCTTCAACAGATTTATCACTTCACGGGTGGAGGCCGTGCAACCCAGGATGATCAGGACGATCATGAGATAGGGGTCCGTTCCTAGTTTTTTATCCAGCCAATTCCCTGCGAAGTACCCCACCAGCGGCCCGCCAACCATGATGAATGGCAGTCCCGTCAGGAGTCCAATCTGTCGTATCCCTTCAATTTTCCGTTTCTTGAGCGTACCTTACCTTCAGTCGTGCAGAAGATAACCTTAACATGTCACAACCCCGAAGGTTCCTAAAAACCGAGCCGCCGGTCTTCTTTTGACACGACCGGTTTTCTCCCCCAAACCGCCACCACAGGGTACTTGTTTCTTTATCCCGTGTCAAGTCCAAGCGCCACAGGTTATTATATTATTACAATCGACCGACTTGGAGGAATATTTACTTCCGATGTCCCGAGTCTGCGATTTTGTTGAACAATAAGTAGTTAGTAGACACTAACCCGCCGTCGACCGGGAAGAATCCAATGACAAAAACAGCGGAATTATCGGCGACGGCAACGGATAATCGGATGTCGGGAAGGCATCGAGCGTCGGGACTATGATCCGGATGAGGTCCGCCGGAAGGCGATCCAGGTGCAAATCCCCCAGATGGCGCCATTCGTTTTCAATCGTCCATTGGGCGTTATAGCTTCCCTGATTTTGAAAATACGGCTTGTCATCATCCGACAGGTTGTCATAGGTGTTCGGGACACCATAGATGACCGGCCTGATCCCCAATGCGGCGGCCGAATCTTTAGCGATGGCGATTCCGTACGGCTCAAGGCCGGGATTGAGGAAACGAGACCGGTACCGGAAGATATGTTTGATCGAGTCCGCATTTATAAGAGCAAATGGCACTACCGGATAACTTCCCCGGATCTTGTTGCTTTGACCATAGATTATCCCGGTTTTGAAAATATGTATCAATGTCCTTCCGGCCGACCGGCAGAAGTCCCCGGTCGTTTCGACGAGATCGCTATAAAAGTCAAATTCGGTCTCGTCCGGCCAGGGACCGCCTGACGACCTCGTAAAATGAATCAGCCATTCGTTCCAATTTACCGCCGGGTTCAGATCGGTCACATGGTATTTGGGACGAGGCCTTGATGTCTTGTCATACGGCACGGAGAAGGATGAGTCGACCTTTTCTCGGTTGGCTTCGATCAATGCCGCAAGCAGTCCTTTCGGGCGAATCGAAACCGGAAACAGCCGGTCGGCCAGACCAATGACGGCGGCATCACGACCGCTCCATGAGGCTTTGGTTGTTTTGCCCGTTTGATTGGCGATGAAATAGAAACCGGTGGCGGCTGGAAGCAAATGGAAGCGGCGGCAAATGTCGTAAGCAAATCGGTCGCGGTCGACGACGCTTTCGGAGACGACGACAATCACCCGCATCTGTGATCGGGCGGCAAACGTCAGAGCCAGTTCCCAGGTATTCATCCCGATCGAAGTCACGAGCACAAAATCTTGGTCGGCCAGGCAAACCACGGCCTGCCCAGTGGCAGAGATCCATCGATCCGATCCAATCGGGTATTTCGATTGCCGGGAATTTAAAACAGCCGCTTTTGGACCATCCGGTAACCCTTCCGGCCCGAAATATTCCATCGACATTATCATTTTCCAACGGTCGCGCGGGAGATAACTGCTTGCCGGAATATACTAAACGTATTAGTCTTGACAACAGGAAATGAGTCCCCCGTCTCCGGGGGAAAACCAGAGAGGCGTACCATGCTGGATACCCATCTTCTTCATCCCAAGGTGGTCCACTTTACCGTGGCGCTTTTGATCATGGCGTTGCTGTTCGAAGTCTTACGATTGGTGACCAGAAAGGATATGTTCGGCGAAACCGCCCGCTGGAATATGATTTTCGGCGGCCTGGCGGCGATCGTCACGTTCGTCACCGGTCTTCTGGCCGAAAGCCATGTTGTTATTGCCGGGGCGGCCAAGGAAGTTTTCGAGCGCCATGAAACGTTCGGGTACATCACCATGATCCTGGCCGTCGTGCTTCTGATATGGCATCTTGCTCCCGGCCGTCTGTACCGACGGTTCTATTCGTTTTATCTCATAATCCTGGCGGCGGTCGTGGTTTCCCTGTCGATGGGGGCATATAATGGCGGACGGTTGGTGTATGAATTCGGAGTCGGGGTGGGGATGAAATCAGGCGCCGTCGAGAAGCCGGTGATACCCGACAACCCCGCCGGCGCGGGCACATCGTCATCTGAAAGTAATTAGACGCTGGGAAAACCGACGACCTAGCGCCGCCGCATCAAGGCAGCGACAATCGGCGGAATGAAAACCAACTGGATTATGATTCCCGGCAGCCCCGTGACTATCACCGCCTTGAAATACGCGCCGATTCCATAAGGCAATTCGATAAACGTCCCGAGAACCAATAGGGCCAGGGCGAATCCCAGCCGTCCAACGATCATGGAAATAATCAGGGAAATGTAGATATTCATGTGCATCTTATAATAGGTCAACCCCGCCACCAGGCCGTATATCGGCAGCTCGATGGACATCAGGGGAACCGCATAGGTCGGAGGCATGCCGGTGGTGAGAAACGAAATCACCGGCCCGGTCAGGCCGACCAGAAAACCGGCCACCGGGCCGCAAATGAATCCGGCCAGCAAAACGGGCAGATGCATCGGGAGAAACAGCCGTCCGGCGAGGCCGAACTGATGGAACGCTATCGGCAAAAGGACAGTCAGGGCCAGAAACAAGGCCGTCCGGACGATCAATCGTGTGGAGGAATGCACTTAATCCTTGTGACCGACTGCCAGGTAGAGAGTATCGGTTTCGGTTAATGAATGTCTCATGAAGTTGCCGCGATGGAACATTTCTTCCAGGCGCGCGCTGTCGGGAAGCTCATCATGATCGATAGGCCCGCCCGCCATATGGTGCTCGCGCGCCAGTTCCGCGCGCCCGGCCAGATGGATGATCACCATCCGCCCTCCCGGCCGCAATATGCGGTAGGCCTCATGAATCGTCTCACCCTTGCGGGAGAAATGGGCGAAGGCGGCAAAGGAAACCACCAGGTCAAAAGCGCCGTGGCCGAAGGGAAGCGCCGAGGCTTCCGCTTCCACCACCCCGATATTATGAAACGGGAAGTTCCGGGCGGCCTTGTGAGCCACCCGCGGGGCAAAATCGACGCCGACTATATATCCTGATTGGCCGACCCGGCGGCGGAGGATGTCAAACAAGACCCCGGTACCGCATCCCAGGTCGCAAACCTTCAACCCCTCCGACAGATGGAAGGTGTCGATAATATGCGACAGCCGTTCCAAGTCTTCGGCGGTCAGGTCTTTATCCCAATCATCGCCGATGCTGTCAAAATATTTTTGCTTTTCGTCCATCGCCGGTTAGATACGCTAATTCCCCGCATTTGTCAAGATTTTCCCACCCCCTACCTCACGACAACCGCGTTTGCCCGCCGCAGCCTTACCTTTTGACTCCGGCATCGCAATGTACTATATTGAAATAACGCAACTTGCAGGGAGTATCCCGATGGCCTCGTTCACCGACTATTATACCGTCAAGCTGCACGATTCCGACGCCGCCGGCGTTGTGTTTTTCGCCAACGTTTTCCGCATCGTGCACGATGTCTATGAACAGCTTCTAAAAGAGCTGGGGTACAACTTTACGGAACGGTTCGCCGCCGGCGATTTCGTGATCCCCGTCGCCCATGCCGAAGCCGATTATCTGCGTCCGTTGCGGGTGGGGGACATGGTTGAGATCAACGCTACCGTGGTCGAAATTGGCGACAGTTCGTTTGTCATGAAATTCCAGATCACCGACAGCGAAAACCGACTTTTCGCCACGGTCAAGACGGTCCACGTCGCGGTCGACGGCCGCACATTCCGCAGGATGAACCTGCCCGAGAATTTCAAGAAACGGCTGGCCGAAGCGGCCGGGACGGTCTAGCGGTCATCACTTGAAAACATCCGGATATTGTTCCTGTAACGCGATCCGATCATATTTGCCGCCGGCGGTCAACGGCAGCGGGCGAACGATGATGATCCGGTCGGGAAGCATGAATCGCGGCAGTTGCGCCGCCATTTCCCCCATGATTCTTTCCTCCGGGAAATCCGCGCCGGACGGCTCCACGAAGGCCACCGGGCGACGACCCCATTTTTCGTCCTTCCGGCTCACGACCACCGCTCCCTTGACTCCCGAAATGGCGTTTAGGACAGTTTCGATGCGGGTCAGGTCGATATTCTCTCCCCCGGAAATGATGATACTATCCTGACGACCGACAACCGTCAGGTAACCGGGCGCGTCCATTATTCCGATATCGCCGGTGTCGAACCAGTCATCGGGTAGGCGCTCCGTACCCCGCTCGCCGATATATCGTCGCGACACCACGTCTCCCCGAATCATGATGTGTCCACGCTCCCCCATCGGCAACGATTTTCCCTTGTCATCCGCGATCAGGACCTCACGGTACGGTAGTATCCTGCCCGCCGTAGCCCAGAGGTCAGGACGATCGCTTTTGTCGAGCAGGGTTACCATCGACGTGGTCTCGGTCATGCCATAGGTCGTCAGAACCGGAAGACGTTTCGCCGCCGCCGTCTGGCGCAGGGCGGCATCGAATGCCGCGCCGCCGAGGATGATGCCCCGCACGCCCCGAAGAAGATTGTCACCATCCTCGCCCAGCAGGTCGTTTAACATGGTCGGAACAAGCGATATCAAGCTGATGTGATTTTGCCGCAATACATCAATGACACCTTTGGCTTCAAAACGGGGCATGACATACGCGCCGCAGGCGGCCAGCGCCGTCCGGAAGAGTATCGATATCCCACCGATATGAAAAAACGGCAGAACCGCGAGCCAGATATCTTCCGGCCCCAACGGCAGGAATGTCGCCGAACCCAGGGCATTGAAGTACAAATTCCCCCAAGTCAGCACCACGCCGCGCGGGCGGCCGGTGCTGCCGGAACTGAAGATGACCAGTGCCTCGCGCTCCAGCGGTATTTCGATCACGGAGCTATGACTGGAACCCTGAACATCATCAGAGATAATCTCCCGGATGGAGACGGATGTGACACCCAGATCGGCGGCCTCAGCCTTGAATTCGCTATCATGGATCGCCAGGCGGCAATCGGCCGCAGACAGTTGCCGTCGCCGGTCCGCGGGCGTCAGGCGATAATTGAGCGGCATCAGGATAAAACCATGCCGCAGCGCAGCAAAGAAAACAATCGCGAATTCGACCGTATTCCGGCCGAGTATCGACACCACCTGACCGGGGACGACACCTCTGGCCTGCAGCGCGGCGGCCGTGCCGGTCACCATGGCATCCAACTGCGAAAAGGTCAACGTTTGATTGATATCGTACAAGGCGATGCGGTCCGGGTATTTTTGCGCGGCCGCCTGAATGGGACAAACCATCACCCGATTCATGTCATCTCCCACAATCCGGCCGGAAGACCCAAGCCGGGCTCTTGAGGAACACGAATCCCGCCATCTTTCACCCGAAGAAGTTCGGAAGCGAGATTTTCTTCAAAAACCGATATCGTGTTCAAACCACAAGCGACTCCTTCTGCACAAATGGCTGAAGCCAGATGCACCAGAGCCATGAGGCCAATTTCACCCTCGAATGTCGAGGTGATGACAACCTGCCGGCCATATCGACGGGCCATCCCGGCCAGTTGCATCGCGACGGCGATCCCCCCGATTACCGTCGGCTTGACAATCAGGACATCGGCCCCGCCGACGGCAACCGACTCTTCAATATTGCGAGCTGCGGCCAACGACTCATCCAGCGCGATTCTGATGTCGGTTTCGGCTTTAAGCTGCTTTATGGCTCCCAGGGTTCCTTCGGCCAAAGGCTCCTCGACATAATCAATCCGGCATCCGCGCAAACCGCCCAACACCCGCACGGCGGCATCGAACGACCATCTGCGATTGGCATCCAGCCGGACCGCGATATCATCCCCCAGCAGGCGGCGGATTTTTCGGACTGCCGCGATATCATCTTCCGGTATACCGCCGCCGACTTTGATCTTGACCGTCTTGTACCCGCCGTCTATAAATTCCGATTTGACCTTGGTCCAATCATTGTTGGTACCGGTGATCAAGTAGTTTACGGCGACCGTGGTTAACGGCTTGGGCGCCAGCCATGCCGATAATGGCTGTCCCGAAACCTGCGCCGCCAGATCGCATAATGCCGTTTCCAGTCCGAATACGGCCACTGAATTTCCGACCGGAATAATCTCCCGAACCATGTCCCCGATTCGCCCGATGGAATCGTGAACTTCTTTTCCCCGTATCGGACCGGCGATGCCGGTCAACGTTTCAATCGTGGTTTCAAGCGTGTCCGGCGAAAACCCGGGCAGCGGCGCCGCCTCACCCCATCCTGTCAATCCGCTATCTGCTATGATCCGAATGATGGCGCCTTGCCGTTCGGAAATGACACCATGCGCCAGAGATAATGGAGCCGCCATCCGGCGACGGTACTCTTTGATATCGAATGAAGCGATTCTCACAACGCCCATCCCACGCTAAAGAGAATGCCATACGCCAACAGGAGTCTCCCGGTAACCGCCAGCGTGTTGTTGAGCGTTTCCCCATCGGTCTTGGTAAACACCGCTTTCACCGGCGCGATGGCCAGAGGAAGATAGAGAAATGTCAGCAGGAGAAACGGCTTCCGTTCGGTCGCCGCCAAAACCAGCGCCACCGCGGCCGCCCCCAGAAGCATGATCACATACTCTATGCGGGCGAATTTCGGCCCGAAACGGACCGGCAGACTATTTTTGCCGCCTTTGCGGTCGGTCTCGATATCGCGCAGGTTGTTCACGGTCAGGATCGCGACCGAAATCATCCCGAAGGCAAACCCGGCGATGATGATCGGCCGGGTGACTGTCAAAGCCTGGACATAATATGTCCCGGCCAAAGCCACCGGGCCGAAGAACACCAGCACGAACAGATCGGCCAGGCCGATATATCCCAGCGCCATCGGTCCGGCGGTATACAGGATGCCGCAGGCGATCGAGGACAAGCCAATGATCACGATGGGCCAGCCGCCGCGATACACCAGGTACACCCCGGCCAATGTCGCCAGAGAAAAGACGATGGCGGTGGCGAAGGCCATTTGACGGGGCGTCACCAATCCGGCCTGAGTCGCCCTGGTCGGGCCGATTCGCTCGGTGGTATCGGTCCGTTTCAAATAATCGAACAGGTCGTTGGCGTAATTGGCCCCGATCTGAATCATGACCGCGCCGAAAACCGCCGCCAAAAACGACCAGAGATGAAATACTCTTTCGGCACAGGCAATAGCCCCTCCGGCCAACGCCGGGACGAGGCTGGCCGGAAGAGTCTTCGGTCGCGCCGCCAGGAGCCAAATCCGCAATGAGGCCGTCTTATGTGCCGTCGTATCCGTCATGGTATTGGAGTAAGCCCGAGGACCTCAGGGTCGGCGGGGGAATTTTGAAAAATTCGGCTTTCGTTTTTCCACAAACGCCTTTTTCCCCTCCTGACCCTCTTCGGTCATGTAGAAAAGCATCGTGGTGTTTCCCGCCAACTCCTGCAGCCCCGCCTGGCCGTCGCAGTCGGCGTTGAGCGCCGCCTTCAAACATCGGATGGCCATGGGGCTGTTGGCCAGAATCTCGCGGCACCAGGTGACGGTTTCTTCTTCCAATTGTTCATACGGCACAACGGCATTGATCAACCCCATGTCCAGAGCCTGCCGGGCATCGTATTGGCGGCACAAAAACCATATCTCCCGCGCTTTCTTCTGTCCGACAATCCGCGCCATGTAACTGGAGCCATATCCACCGTCGAACGACCCGACCTTCGGGCCGGTTTGGCCGAAGCGAGCGTTATCGGCGGCAATGGTCAGGTCGCAAATCAGATGCAAGACATGGCCGCCGCCGATGGCATACCCGGCGACCATGGCGATAACCGGTTTGTGAAGGGTCCGTATCTGGCGTTGAAGGTCCAGCACGTTCAGGCGATGGACCCCCTGGTCGTCGACGTATCCAGCATCCCCTCGGATTTTCTGGTCACCACCGGAGCAGAATGCTTCCTTCCCCTGCCCGGTCAAAATGACCACGCCGATCTCGGCATCTTCGCGAGCATAGGCGAACGCCTCCGACATCTCGGTCACGGTCAAGGGACGGAAGGCGTTGCGGACCTGAGGGCGGTTGATGGTGATCCTGGCGATGCCCTCGGCCTTGTGATAGAGGATATCTTTAAATTTCCCGACCGGTTTCCATGCAACTGGCACAACTGACTCCTTTGCTCGAATGACGCATGACTACAAGATATACGCATCCAGAAAAGATTTCAAGGCCTCCACAAAACCGGCATTGTTTTCCAGATGGACGATATGCCCGGCCCCGGGGACAATTTGCAGACTGCTTCTCTTCATCTGCCCCGCCAGCCGAGTCGCCTGAGCGCGGTATTTTTCGTCCAGTTCCCCGGCGACGATCAAGGCCGGCTTGTTCCACGCCGACACCCGGTCCCACAAGGACGATTGCCGTCCGGGCGAAAGTTTAACCACGACCTCGGCCAACCGTAACGGATCGTTGTGCGCCTTGCGGTCGATGATGCCAGCCACTGTTTCCGGGCGAAGAGATGAAAACAACGGCTGCTGGTACCATTCCGTCAGGAAACTCCTCATGTCGGTCGCGCAGAGCTTGGCGGCGGTGGCCTCATCCTGCTCCAGCCGTTGGAGCCTTTCATCTTTATCCTCAATACCGGCCGAGGCCGATTCCAAAACCAATCCTCGGAACCGGTCCGGATGACTCAGCGCCGCATGCAACGCCACCCGCCCCCCCAGCGAATACCCGACCAGAACGGCAGGGCGGTCGAAATGATCGTATACGAACGCAGCCACCGTCTCGGCCAGGTTGCCGAAATCGAGATGCGCCAGATCGGCTTCGGTGTTGCCGTGTCCCGGAAGATCCAACGCCACGGAATAAACCACGTCCTGCAATTGGTTCATGGTGGGAAGCCATACCCGGCCGTCGCCCATGAAACCATGCAGGAACAACAGCGGCGGCCGTCCCGGGTCGCCAACCGTATGATAGCGGCATGCCACCTTAAGTTTTTCCACGAGGATCACTCCTTCACCCTGGTAGTTCGTCTTGAACCGTGGAACGGATTCGTTCATGTTCACCGACGTTGGTTTTTCGATCGGTGATGATTTCCATGATCGACGACTTTTGAGTCTCACAGGCCGCCTGGCAGGCGGCAATCAGTTCCGTCACCGACGATGCCTTATGATACGACAGGCCGAACATCCCTGCGGCCTCATTAAAAGCCAACCGATGAGAGACCGTGAAACATTTCTCCAGCCAATCAGGAAACTGCGCGATTGGCAGAAAATCGAAAATCCCGCCGCCGTGGTTGTTGATGACAATAATAATGACCGGGACCGAGGCTTCCGCAGCTATCGCCAGCGAGTTGAGGTCATGAAGCAAGGCCAGATCACCGATAAGCAGCATCGTCCGACGGCCGTTTCCGGCGGCAAAACCGCAGGCGGAGGCCAAAACGCCATCGATCCCGCTGGCCCCCCGATTGCAGCCGACCATGATGTCCCGGTTTTCAAAGTTCATGAAGCTGTCCGCATCCCGCACCGGCATGCTGTTGGAAAGATACAGCGCCGCCCCGCCGCTGATTAATCGGCCGATGTGGAAAGCTGCCGATGGCTCGGCCAGAGAGTCGTTGTCGAAACATCGCGTCAGGACCTCGGCCGCTTTACGGTCGGCGGTCAACCATGAGGACAAGTAATCATTATTCCCGCTCGGTTCGAGGTGAGCGATAAGACTTTCGACACATTGCCCGACAGAAGCGATGATTCGTTTGGTCTCCAAATAACCCGGATCGATTGTCCGAGTGTGATCCTGGATCTTAATATATGGAATCCCTTTATGCTGCGCCAGGAATTGATTGAATCGTTTCGATGTCGGCAGACCGCCGAAATGGAGAATCATGTCGGCCGACAGGAGTCCGGCCCAGTCCGGAGCGTTAACGTAAAGATCGTACGCGCAACACCGATTTCCACCGGTCTTGCCTCTCTGTTGCGACAGGATATCGCAAACCATCGGCCACCCCAATCGCTCGGCCAAACGGCCGATGGCCTCTGACACCCGGAACGGCAATTCCGGCCCGGCGACGATCAACCCGCGACGGCTTCGCTTTATCAGGGGAATAATTTCTTCGATTGATCGAGCAGAGTCATCATGATTTTCGGGCGAAGGATTGATCCGGTGAGCCTTGTGCCATCCGGCCGCCTCGGCCGTAAGAGCATCGTGGTCGTACGTTTCTTCCACCGGCGCCAGCGGTTCTCGAAACTGCATATTTATATGCACGGGGCTTTCAGAAATTCCTGCCATCACGCGGTCGAGCGCATCCAATACTTCAGCTATGTTGGTTGCCAGTCCCGGCGCGGGAATGGTGACACTCGTCGCATAACGCCCCAAAATCCCCTGCTGGTCGATCGTCTGATTGGCGCCGCAATCCTGCAGTTCCTCCGGGCGATCGGCGGTCAGGAGAATCAACGGTAACCGCGACTGATACGCTTCGGCCGTCGCGGGGAACAGATTGGCCACTGCCGTGCCGGAAGTGCAGATCGCCCCGGCAGGATTCCCGGTCGCCCGCGCGACCCCGACCGCATAATAGGCTGCGGCGCGCTCATCGACGATCATCCTCGTTGTTATACCAGGATGTGATGCCGCCGCGATCGTCAAAGGCGCCGACCGCGAACCGGGGGAGACGGAAAAATATCGGGCGCCGCGACGGACCAGGTAATCCATGACCATCTGAGCCATGAAATGATTGATATTCGGCGCCTTCACGAGGCTTTCCCTTCCGCGATAAAAGGCCGGAGAATATCCTTACTGTCGAGTTCCCGCCACTCCTGATCGGGATCCGACCCGGCCACTATCCCCGCCCCGGCGAAGACGGAGACGACATCATCGACAACCAGCGCGGAGCGGATGGCGGCGGCATACTCCGCCCCGGCGCCGCTTGCGAATCCCCACGGCGCGGCAAACAATCCCCGGTCAAACGGCTCCAGCTGTCGAATCATCTCCATAGCTTCCCTTCGAGGAGTCCCGCCCATGGCCGGCGTGGGATGCAGAGTGTCCAACAAACGATCATCGCCGATTTCATCTTTCAAAATCCCCGTTATCGGCGTCCACAGGTGCTGTATCCTCGACAGCTTCATCACCGATGTTTCGCCGACCCGGGGAGTCTCCCGACATAAAGGATTCAACATGCCGGACACGCCGTCAACCACAAACCGATGCTCGCGGTTCTGTTTGTCGTCTCCCCTCAGCTGGTTTTCGAATTGTCTGTCCTCATCCGGGGTACCCCCCCGGGGAACCGTGGAAGACAGGGCATCCACCGCAATCGTGCGATTCTCGCGACGATACAGCCGCTCCGGGGTGAATGACATGAACGACTCTCCCGGCCGTACCTGGTGAAATATCGCATAGCTATCGGAATAGTGTTTGCGCAGCATCAGAAACAGCGACCAGGCATCGATGGGATCCGAGAACGGGTAATCGGTACGGCGAGCCAGAACAACTTTTCCCAGCCGCCCGTCATCTATCTCCCGGAGCACACTCCGGACATGTTCCCGCCAACGGGTAAGATTTGGGAAGGAAACGACGTTTACAGGACGAAAGCCACAAGCGACGGACTGCGTTTCGGCGTTTGAACGATCGGAAGTCGAAACAAGTTCAAACGTTGCCCGCACCGCGTTGATATCCGTGCCGGGGGAAATACCCACGCAATGATAAAAACAGTAATCGTCGCCGGTTCTGACAATCATTATCTCGGGAATAACGGCACAACCGGGATCGAACGCGTCCCATATCGGGTCCGAATCCCGTTCAGAATCGAATCGCCGGGATGACAAAAACAGCAATCTGTCATCGGCGCACAACGCGGATATTTGTTGAACCCTGGAAAGCGAGGAGGTTTTTCCGTCGGGGTGAAGCTTTAAGGCAATGCCAACGCCGCCGATTTCGATCTTCCCCGCACGGTCTGACCAGTAATACTTATGCGCATTCAACCGGGTGGCCAGCCAGGCCGGGATATCGATAGGCGGTATGGAAACGGTAGTCAGATACGGCAGGGTCAGGCGGTTTTCGGCGGCCATGGCCGCCAACTGCATCAGCTTATTTTCGTTGAGTGTGATACTCACCTCATACGAGATCGTCATTGCCCCAAAGACGGCCCGTTCGGAGCCGGCGACAGACCGCTATTAAAGAAGCTTCGCCGCCTTCAATTCCTTGAACACCGTTTCGAAAACGGCAAACGACAGCGATTGGATACCGTCCGAAAGAGCTAGTTCCGGTTCGGGATGGACCTCCACCATGATCCCGTCGGCCCCGGCCGCCAACGCCGCCCGCATCAACGGCGGCACCAACGAACGCTCTCCGGCGGCGTGGGAAACATCGGCCACCACCGGCAACCCGGTCAGTTTCTGGGCCAGCGGTATGGCCAGAATATCCAGGGTGAAACGGGTGCGGGGTTCGAAAGTGCGGATGCCCCGCTCGCAGAGAATGACCTTCTCGTTGCCCCCTTTAAGAATGTAATCCGTCGCGGCCGCCCATTCATCGATAGTCGCCGCCATGCCCCGTTTGAGCAGCACCGGTTTGTCGACCGCACCTAGCGTCGTCAGGAGAGGATAGTTGAACATGTTGCGGGAGCCGACCTGGATGATGTCGACATACGGCAGGATATCGTCCAACTGCGACCGATCCATCAACTCGGTCACGACTTTCATGCCGTGCCGCGAGGCGGCTGCGGCCATTATTTTCAAGCCGACCCGGCCGATGCCCTGGAACGATTGAGAACTGGTGCGCGGTTTAAACGCTCCCCCGCGAAGGTACTTCACGCCCAGGTGCGACAGAAAGGCGGCGATCCGGTCGATCTGCTCTTCGGACTCCACGGAGCAGGGACCCGCGATGAGGAATTTATCGCGGGGACGTTCGAGGCCGACGGTATCCGCATCTTCGCTCTTTTTCTTTAACGTCAGTTTTCCGGACCGCCCGGAAACCCGTTCCAACCGTTGGCGAAGCGGCTCATCGATTTCGCCGAAGATCCGCACGACTACCCGGTCACGCCGAATTTCTTCGTAATCGAGGCCTCGTTCCTTCAAGATCGAAACAAAGACCTCGTGAGCCGCATCCTCTCTGTCAAAGCTATATATCATCGGTACCGTTCGTATCGCTTTCTTCACTTCCAGCCGGGTTATGTGGACAGGCCGCTTCCTTCAACGTTTGCCATATCAAGTCAACGGCCGATTCAAATATACGTAATCCGGATAATAAATCAACCATCGGGGCAAACCGAATCCCCCAATTATTCCTGTGCAACCTCAGTTAGATAGGCAATTGTTTGCAGATATTAGGCAAGCAAAATAGACAGTAGACACCTGCTTTTTCCCTCATTCGTCCGTCGTAAATTCACCCTATTTGCGCTTTTTCGAACCAAAACCGTTAGATAGTCATCTTGGCAGTCTTGTGGCTGCGATCATAAGGAAATCTTAATTCACTGCCGCACAATACGATACGAATCTGTCCATTTATCGACGGCAGTTGGGCAGGATTTTTGATTGAAATCGATAAGTGGAATATGGCCGCATCGGATCAATCCCGGAGAAGAATGGCTGGATTTCCCAAGACTGGCACACGCTTTGCGGGAATAATCAGCAAATACCGGCCGTGCGGCAAAGGACAATAAGCCAGGTGAGAAAAACCAGGAGTTTTGCGATGAGAAAAGCGTTTATTACGATGATGGTTCTGTTTTGTCTTTTCGGCCTTGGTATGTCGGCTTCCGCTCTCAACAATGTCAACTTCGGCGGGACCAATAAGCCTGGCTTCAATATGGCCGGCGATCAGAATACCAATTACTCCCCGACAAATAAGAATTTGGGCACTATCACGATTACCGATATGATCGGCGACAACGATGGTTACGGGTATGGTGCGGCTGTGGTTCCTGATGGCGCCGATCTGCCGATCACCGATAATCCGGAAGCGGGCGCGGGATGGATCTTTGACAACCGCACTGCCGATGAACTGGCCGCTATAGACGGCACGCAGGGAACCGATTTTGAAGAAAATCTCGATGTCACGTTCAAACATCGGTTCAACCTGGCCCAGTTCGATCAGCTTTCCTCGGCCTTCTTCACTCTCGATATTTCCGGTCTCCAGCAGGGTGTCTTCGGCGGCTTCAGCCATCTGTATCTTGACGGCATCGAAGTAGCCGATTTCCTCACCATCGACCAGGGCGTCTGGGGTTCCGGGCTTCTGACCTATGCCGTTGACCTGTCGATGCTGGCCGATGGCGCTCTTGATGTAAACTTCGATGGTTGGGATAATGGTTACGGTCACGATGATATCGCGATTGATTTCGCCTCGTTGAGCGTGACCGGTGTTTCCGCCATTCCGGAACCGGCGACGATGGCCCTGTTTGGTCTGGGCTTGGTCGGTCTTGGAGTGGTTAGACGTTTTAGAAAGTAAGTACTGCGATACAGTTCGACCTGAAGGACGACATAGCCGCCCCCTAAGGCTTGGGGCGGCTTTGTTTATGTGTCCGATCCCTACTACTCGACAAGAGCCGCCCCCGCTTCAAACGCCTTCGATAACGCTGTGTGGTCTTCGGCGACAGCCCCTTTTTCGAAACCATCATGGGCGAAGGTGATCAAACCCGATGGCGTGATCCCGGCCCAAACGAAAAAACCGCCAATTACCAACCGGGCCGGTTCGTATGTCTCTCTCTCCCCGCCCACCAGGACAATCACGCCGCGTCGCTTTTCGGTAATGCGAACGGCGAATTTCCCCGGGTCATCGGGAGCCATGGTCCGGAAGCAGTTGGTGCGGTCGATAAACAGCTTGGTTTGGGCCGACACGGAGTCAAAATAGACCGGCGAGCCGACCACGATGGCGTCGCACCGATCGAATTTTTCATAGATGCCGTCCATGCCGTCATGGAAGAAACAATACCCCTCTTCCGGCGATGTGCCGCAAGCCTGGCAAGGCATGATCTGGAGGTCATTGAGAAAAACGTAGTCGATGGCCGCCTCCCGCGACTGCGCCCCGCGCAGAACCTCCCGGACCAGGATATCGGTCGAGCCATCCCGGATCGGCGAGCCGCATATCCCCAGAACGTTACTCATCCGGCGATGACTGCTCCATTTCTTCCTTCTCGATATACAGACGCAAAAGCTTTTCCTCGGCTTCCCGTCGTCGAGCGGCCAGCTCGTTGAGCCGCTGCCAGTCGCTTGCTTCCACGACCAGCTCGTCCTGCTCCAATTTCTTGAGTTTCGTTTCCAGCTCCGCAATCGTCTCCGTAACCTGAATCAGCCGTTTCCGATGGCGCGACTTGCGCCGTGATTCTTCCTTGAACTGTTCGTAGGAATTCTTCTTTTCCTCCGAGACCTCTCGTTTGGCGGTCGGCTGCTGCATCTTGCGTCCGACATAATCGCTGTAGTTGCCGAGGTAACTGTTCAGGCGACGGCGGTCGATCTCCAGAATCCGGTTGACCACCCGGTCGAGGAAGTATCGGTCATGGCTGACGATCAGAAGCGTGCCGTTATACCCGGCCAGCCCCTCTTCCAGCGCCTCAATCGAAGCGATATCGAGATGATTCGTCGGTTCATCGAAGATCATCACATTGGCGGGATGGTACAGCAACTTGGACAGCGCCAGTTTGGTCTTCTCGCCGCCGGAGAGCATGGCCACTTTCTTGAAGACATCCTCGCCGGAAAAACCGAACCGGGCCAGAAACGACCGCAATCGCCCTGATTCCGCCAACGAATCGACCTCCCATAGTTCGGAGATGACGTCGCTTCGAAAATCGAGATTGGAAAGTTCCTGATCGAAATAGGCGACATCGACGTTGCCGCCGACGGTGATATCGCCGGAAACCGGCTCCAGAAGTCCTCCCAGGGTTTTCAACAACGTCGTTTTACCGCAACCGTTCGGCCCAACCAGCCCCACCCGGTCGCCGCGATATAATTCAAAGGTGATCCCTTCCACCAGCGGCATGCCATCGTACCCGATGCTCAGGTCGTCCACCTTGACCACTTCCCGGAACGACCGGCCGCCGTCTTTGATATGAAAGGTCGGCTGTTCTTTCTCGATCCGTGGTCGTTCCAGACGTTTGAGGCGGGCCAGGTATTTTTGTTTCGATTGCGCTTGCTTGGTCTTCTGACCGGCGAGGTTGCGGCGGATAAAATCCTCGATCCGGGCGATCTCCTCGGCCTGATGGCGGAAATGATGTTCGGCCAGCCGCCGGCGTTCATCCCGCTCCACCAAATAGGCTTCGTATCGACAGTGGAATAGTTCCAATCTCCCCAACGACAATTCGGCGATCTTGGTGACTGTGTTCTGCAGAAAACGCCGGTCGTGGGAGACGATCAGATAGGCTTTGGGAGACGACGCAATATGGGTTTCCAACCAGATGGTGGCTTGGATATCCAAATGGTTGGTCGGTTCGTCCAGCAGCAACAGATCGTAGTCGCCCAACAAGGCAGCCGCTATCTGCGCCCGGTTCCGTTCCCCCCCGGACAGCGATCCCAGAGGACGGTCCATTTGACGACGCTGGAAACCGATCCCCTCCAGCACCAGCCGGACCTCCCTCTCCAGCGTGTACCCGCCCATTTCATCGTATCGCTGCGTCAATAGATGGTATTCATTGACCATCTCGGGCGGAGGGTTGTCACCTGTGACCTGCGGCTCCAGTTTGGCCATCTGCAGGCGGATATCGTTCACCTCCGGGTGCGCCAGAAAGCAAAACTCATAGAGAGACAAGTCCTGATACCCATCCAACTCCTGGGCGACAGTGCCGATTTTGATTCCCTTCTTATAATCGATCGTGCCGCTGTCGGGTTGGAAGTCGCCGTGGATGATATTGAACAGGGTCGTCTTGCCCGTTCCATTCCGGCCCACCAGACCGATCTTGTCCCCCTCGTTTACCCCCAGCGAGCCGTCTTCGATAATGATCTGATCATCGAACCGTTTGGATATGTTTGATACGGTGAGCAGGAGCATGGTCATTCGCCGGAGGTTTCATTGTTGCCGCGATCGCGCGCGATATACATCTCCACCAGAAGCAGAATGACCGCCGCCAGAAGGAAGTACTGCCATAACTCACGGCCGAATCGTTTTTCCGTGATGAACCCGGCCAGATCGGCGGCATAAGGAACCGCCTCCATGTTGACCAGCCGCCCGGCCAACTCGGTCCGGTCGGGACGATACAAGTCCCCTTCATCGGGATCGCCATTGACCGCGAACCGGTCGCATTCCCGGTCTTCGCTCAAGATCGAATAAACCCCGGTGCGATCCAGACGGCCGCAATCCGCGACCACGACGTCGCGACCGGCGGAACCGGCGATCAAACGACGCCTGCCGTCAGGGGCGACCAGCGTGTATTCGTTGGCCGGGTTGGTTGCACCACGAAGGTCCCGACGCGGAGCCGCACCGGCGGCGATAGTTTCATTATAGGCCGAAAATCGGGAGGACAGGTATTCCGCCGACCGCACCAGAAGCGGCACGAACGCCGGGTGCAGCGAGATATCGGAAATATCCGGCGCGATATCACACCCGAAATACATTATTCGCCCCTGACCATAGGTGGTCGCGGTGATCCCCGGCGACCCATCCGACCATCGCGCGAGAACCTCCATCGGCCGTCCCGGAACGGGAGCGGCTTTCAGGCGAATATAGGATCGAAACGGCGGCAGGGCCGTCTTGTCGACATTCTGGAAAACTGTTAAAATCTGATGACGCAGGTCGAAACTTCCCAGGAGATAATATCCCGCCCGCGATATCATCGGGGGATATCCCGACAACAGCGTGACGCCGGTCAGGTCGACCCAATCCCGATTAAACTGTTCGATATCGATTGACCGGCCGGGGTCGATCATCAACCCGCCGCCGGCCTTGACGAATTCCTTCAACCGGCTGACAGCGGCCGCTGGCATCCGGCCGTACCCGGCCAGCAGAACAACATTGAAACGGCTCAAGTCCACGGAGGCGAAACGGTCGTACCCCGTCTGTTCGACCGTCCAATGCCGCTGAGCGGTTTCATCGGGGGTCAGGGCCAGGCGAATCAGACGGCTGGAGGTTTCATCGTCGCCGACCAGCAGAATGCCGAACTGCTCCGGCAGATGGAAGGCGAAATGCCAGACGTTGTCGGCCAGAAGATCATCGTCGGACAGCGCCACGTATCCGGAATGATACCCAGGGCTGCCGACCCGCACGGTGAATGGTACCGCGCCGCTTTCTCCGGCTTTCAGTTGCAGCGATTGCTGGGCGACTTTGACGCTATCCATGTAGAGCGAAACCAGGATGTCATCATCCGGCCCCGACCGCTTCTTGACCGCCGCCGAGACGGCGAAATCCACGCCGACCTCGATCAATTGATTGCCGAAATCCACGCCGGCGATCGAGGCGTTGTCGATCTTGCCTACCGGCAGGTCCACCAAAAAGGTCTTGCCTTCAAAATGGGGCGGTGGCTGATCGTGCCGGAAGGAGTTGTCCTGACAATCGCTGAGCAGATAGATTTCGCGATTCAGGTTTGGCCGGTGGGCGATCAGAGTCGCCGCCTGAGTATAGGTCTGAGACAGATCGGCGCGGCCGTCGGCGAGGGCGATCTTGTCCAGGACGGTCCGAGCGGCGGCGGCATTGCCGAATCGGCCGGCGCCCGATACGGCGGCATCATCGCCGACTGTCGTCATGACCGCCACTTCATCCTCCTGCCCCATCTGGGCCAGGATTTCGCCGGCGCGCCGCACGGCCAGGTCGAACAACCGTCCGTCCTTGACCGACAGCCCCATGGAGGCGGAATTGTCGAGGACAATCACCGCCGACACCGAGGCATGCGAACCGAGATATCCGCCGCGCGTGGACGGGCGGGCAAAAGCGAACACGACCGCCAGAATTATCAGAGTGCGCACGACCAGAAGCAACACCTGCTTGATCTTGATCGCCCGTACCTGCCGTTTCTGCATTGCCTTGAGAAAGGTGATCGAGGAAAAGGGAACGACTTTCACCTTCCGTTTGGAAAACAAATGCAGTAAAAACGGCAGCAGCGCGGCGGCTAATGCGGCCAGAACGGCGGTATTGAGAAAATTCAACATTTCCCGGCTAATCCTTCATAGCGGGACCGGCGCGCCGGTCCCGATGGCCTTGATTATTTCCGGCCAAAGCCGTTAAACGGCGTCGTCACCCAGGACCGGATACGCTCCTCCATGGCCGGTTGCATGGGATACGCCAAGGCTTTCTGGTAATAGGTGATCGCCTCATCATGTTTCCCTTCGAGATCGGCGATCATCCCCAGGTCACTCAAAATCCGGGCGATAAAGATGGCCCGGGTCGGATAGATTTCGAAATACAGGGCCGATTCCAAGTAGGCGCGGCCGGTGGCCAGATTCGATTTGCCTCACATCGACAACCCGATATGCGCCTCCCCCATCCGCATCAGAAACGGCGGATTGGATTTGCCCATTTCCGCGAGTTGCTGCATCAACCCCAGCGCTTGTTCGTAATGGCCGACCGCGGCGGCGGTATCGCCCCGCGCGAGACTCAATTCCCCCAGCAGAATCGCGGCCGATGACTGGCTTAACTGTGATCTGTCTTCAGCCACATTCCGCGTCAGGTACACCTCGGCGCTGTCTGTCTTGCCCTGCCAGTAGTAACTTTCGCCGATTTTCAACAGCGCGGTTTTAATCGTGGTGTCGACGACCATCGTTTTATTGTAGACGCTTCTGGCCGAATCGTACCGGCCATCGAGCAGAAACAGATTGCCGTAAACCAGCAGATAGGAACCGTTGTTCGGAGCGAGTTTCAGCAATTGCCGATAGATCTCCCGCGCCGGAGTGAAATCCCCTTTCATGTATTGATTCCACCCGTCCTCGGACAACACGAACACGGAATCGTCGTACGTTTTCATCCGCGATTTCATCTCGGCCATGAACGTGTTCATCCCGGTTTCCCGGCCGATATACCGTTCGCGTTCGTAGAAATATTGCATCTGCCCGTACGGAAACGTGATGGTATCCAGGAGGGAGTGCCAGTCTTTCTCCACCTCGGCGATGTCCTTGCCATAGATTTTGGAGAACGAATCCCTGAACGTCAGATCGGTGGCCAGCCGGTACAGTTCCAAAAAGCGGTTGCCGCCGTACGTGTCGATCACGTACTTGACAAACGATGCGGCGGTGGCGGCGGTGGCCACTCCCGGAAGGCTGAAATAGTCGACCGACTTGAATAAGTGCGTGACGGGCGGCAACTGCGACGATCGGCGCAGTTGCTGAGCATAATAATGCGGGAATTCAAAATAGCCGGCCATCCCCTCAACCAGAAAAGGCGGGGCATAACCCAGCGAACGGTAGAGCCGGGTCAGGTAGGCCGGAAACGGATCCACGGTGTTGAAGTCGTGACCGTACAGGGCGAAGCAATTCGACCGGGGGGGATCGATGGCATACCCCATGCGCTTGTCCCATACTACCTCGGGCAGCTGGCAGGGAGTCAGAAAATAGTTGATCTTGCCGGGGAATGAAAGCTGGTAAAGCTGTTTGAAATCCTTGTAACTGATCTCGATAAAGTCACGCAGCATGTTCCAGCGGGCGTCCCCCAGAGTACGCGGCACGAAGTAGATATCGAAATTGGCCGAGGGATCGAAATTCCATGTCCCTTCGCTACGGAAATCATACGCACATTCATCTTCGGCGGTTATCGGGCTGAACGACAAGGGCGCGATGCCGATGCGGTATTGGGCGCCTTCTTTCCCGCGGACGTTATCAAGGAAATAGATGCCGCCCGGCCTGCTTTTGAATTCCTTGAAAAACGTCTGCGTCTGCGGCCCCAGCGTAAAGAGTGAAAACTGGCAGGCCACGTCGCCGGAATCATCCTCGTTGGCGGTTATGTCGAGCGTGAAATTGACCATGAAGACGGACGTCCTGACCCCTTCATGAATCTGAAATAACTTCTTTTCGATCAGGATATACTGGCTGTCGTTCGCGCTCCGTTCCCGAACCGTGACCTCGAAGTCAACCAATCGTGAGGAAAACGCGTTTCCCGCCAGAAGCGCGGTGACCAGGATCATTCCGACCAATGCAAATCGCGCTTTCACTTGCATCCTTCCTTTTCTGAACCATACTCCTTATACGCTCGGGCATTCCCTCAGGTGACGGACCGGCCGGTAATTCATTTCATCGAAACGGCCGCCGGTCTGTGCGAATGATGGCGCTCCCGGCTTTCACGGGGACGAAATCATACCGGTCAACGTCCAGACAAAAATCGAGATCCTCACCGAACCCCAGGGATATCAGGTAGCGGCCGTGAAATGAGTCTCGCACCCACTGTCGCCAGGTTTCGCCGGCGCCGCCGACCAATCGCTCGGCCGCCAGGGCGGCATCATCCCTAGAGATGGCCGAGTCAAGACGGGAGATGATCAGTCCCGCCGCCAGCGTATCTTCGCCGGAAAAAAATCCTTCTCTCCCGGCGCAACATACGATCGGGTCGGCCTTATACTGAGCAATAAACCGCATGGTGGCCGACAGCGATACGAGCGAACCGACCGCAACATGGCGAAAATCCGCAAACCGTTTCAACAACCTGGTGCCATTAGTCGAATTGAAGACTACCGTCCGGCCGGCCAGGATATCCGGGGTCATCTCCCGTGGAGAATTCCCCAAATCATATCCGGAAATCC
>JAQVRW010000209.1 GCA_028700875.1 Candidatus Zixiibacteriota bacterium
GCAACAACTACTGCGCCTATTGCATCGTCCCGTACCTGCGCGGCCCGGAACGTCACCGTTCGCCGCAGGCGATTTGCCGCGATGTCGCTCATCTGGTCGCCCGCGGAGTAGTCGAAATCACCCTGGTCGGTCAGAACGTCAATTCCTATCGCTGGGATGATCTCGATTTCGCCGGCCTGATCCGCCGGGTCGCCGCCGAGACCGGCGTTCAAAGAATCCGTTTCATCACCTCCCATCCCAAGGATCTCTCCGACAGCCTGGTGCGATTGTTCGCCGATGAGCCGAAATTGATGGGCCACGTGCATCTGCCGTTGCAGAGCGGGTCCGATCGAATTCTCTCTCTCATGTCCCGATGCTACACGTTGGAGCATTACCGGCGGCGGGTGGAGCTTTTGCGGCAGGCCCGGCCCGATATCGCCGTTACCACCGACCTGATCGTCGGTTTCCCGACAGAGACGGAGGAAGAGTATCTGGCGACGCTGGAGGCGGTGCGGACGGTCGCCTTCGATGCGGCGTTCATGTTTCGGTATTCCGTACGGGAAGGGACCTGGGCCGCCAAAAATCTGGCCGATACCGTTCCCGAAGAAATAAAGCTTACCCGGTTGACCCGACTGATCGCGTTGCAAAAAGAGACTTCCTACGCCGTCAACCAGCGCGAAGTCGGCCGGGTCAGGTCGGTCTTGATCGATGGCGTCAGCCGGCGCGACAACGCCATTTGGAAGGGGAAAACGGAGGGAAATAAGACCATCCTGGTCCCGAGCGCGGCCAACCTCCTGGGACGGGTCGTCCCGATTCGCGTCATCCGCGCCGACAGTTGGACTTTGCATGGAGAACCGGCGGCATGAGTCTGGAATTGGCAGGGGCCATACTCTGTTTCGTGATGACGGTCGTCGCGCTGCTGTTCAGCCTGGCCAAGTCATCGCATGTGGAGCCGGACTGTTTTCCGAATCGGGCGCGGTATTTCGCTGGCCTCGGGTGCTGGGTTGCTGCCGCCGTACTGGCCGTGTTCATGAGCTTTCCCGGATATCCGCTCTGGTTCGTCCCGGGTATCTACCCGGTGATAAAAATCATCCTGTGGGCAGTAATTCTGACCGGGCTGTTCCTGGTCCTGACCACGGTGGTGGCGTTTCTGCTTCATTTGGGGTATCTTCGCCGCGAGACCGATGGCCGTCTCGACCGCGTTACTCTTCTGGAAGGCATTCGTCAAATCACGTCGCAACCATATCCGTTGACCGAACTGTCCATGTTGGTCTTGCGGGAATTGGCCGGATTCATGGAGCTTCAGAAAGGGGCCATATTCCTGATCAATCCCTCGCAAAGGGAAATGTATCTGGCCGCGCAGATCGGTTTGGACAAGGCCGAATTGAGCCGTTTGGAGCGTTTCTCTCTGGGGCAGGATATGATCTCCAAGGCGGCGGCCGAGCAGACCCCCATCATCTCCGGCGATCTGGCCGCTGCGGACGGCCCCAGCCGGAAATTGCTTCTGGGGGGGCAGCAGAAAACCATGTCCGTCGCGGCCGTGCCTTTGGTCGTTCGGGACCGGACGCTGGGGACGCTGCTGTTGTTCTGTGATAAGCCGTACCGGTTCGAAAAAGAGGACCGGATGATTTTGGCGGCGGCGGCGGATGCCCTGGCAAACGTGATCGAAACCAGTCGGCTGGCTCGGGAAAATCAGAAACTGACGCAGACCATGGCGGGCCAAGCTGCCGCCACGGTCGGTTTTCGCGCCCTTATCGGCGTGACCGTCGCCGGTGATGGCCGGCGGGATGGGTTGGAAGCTCTGTGCCGCCTTATCGTCGAACGCTATGGGATTCTCGGGTGCCGGATCGTCCGGCTGCTTTCCGGGGAGCTTGAGAACGAGGCTCGGTATTCGACCGTGGCCGTCGCCGACGACAGCAATGAATCATATAGGGTGGCGGTTATCGACGCCATCAGACGAAAAAAGATGCTGGTGCTTAATCAGGAAGCCCGCGACCAGAGCGGCGGCATCTATATCGCGCGGTCGACACTCCTTTGCCCCTTGACGGTGGTGACGGCAGGCGATTTCGCCATGCTGATCGAGGCGCCCGGAAACGGGCTGGACCTGAGTGAATCGTTTCTGGCCGATGTCGAGGGAGTGGTTGGGCTGGCGGCCCTGAGTCTGAATTTGGCCGCGCTCAAGGAAACGGATGAACGAAATCAGTCGGCGGTGCGCTCGCTGCTTTCCATTCTCAGAATTCGGCCGGACCTGGTCGGGACCTCCACCTTCCGGCAATTCCTCGAGGAAGTGGCGCGGGTGGTACGGCCGCCGGCGGTGGTTTTGATGTTCGCCCGCGACGATGCCAAGGGGTATCGTCTCATCGATGGTTGCCATGTTCCCGGCAACAGCCTCCCGGAGGCCGTCTTCATGCCCGGCGAGGGGCCGGTTGGGAAGACGGCGACCACCGGCGAGGTTTTGGAAAGCCGGGGACGGGCGAAGGTGGAAGAGACCTGGTCCGATCTCGATGCCGCCAATCAAGACTTCATCACCCGGTTGCTGGGCGAACAGGGGTTGCCCGAATATCAGGTCACCATTCCCATCCGGGTCATGGACGACGTCCTGGGCGTAGCGGCCCTGCTGGGGTATGATGCTTCCGCGCGCACGGCCAACCGAGAAATCGGGTTGGTTCGTCTGGCGGCGGAATTGTTGTCGATCCGGCTTTCGATGGCGCGGTTGGGGGATCGTCGTTTCGAAGATATCGCGGGAAGCGACGTCCTGTCCGGAACCGCCCACCTGGTCAACCAGGCCAATAACGATCTGGCGGCGGTTCTGGGTCGGGCGGAGTTGCTGGCCCGTCAGCCGGATTTGACCGGAAACGTCCGGTACGCGACCGACGAGATCGTCCGGGCGGCCGAGTCAGCCGCGACCACCATCCGCCGTCTTCAGGAAGGACTCAAAACGGTCGCCGCGCCTCCGGCGCCGCCCGATAGTCACCCCATCGAAAAATTCGGTCTCTTCCTGGAACGGCATCGGGTCGCCGATCACCTGTTTGTTTTCGGTGACAATCGCCCGGTCATGCTTCATCTGGAATTGGCGCCATCCGGCATGGTTCTCCCCGGCGGGGATGATCTGGTCCCAGTGCTGGAAAGTGTATTCGCGACCTTCATGGGATTCCTGGAAGAAGGAGACGAGGTCCTGGTGAAGAACGAACGGCGCGACGACTCGCTCTACCTGAGCATGGTTCGCGGCCCCCGCGACAAGCAACGGCTCTTCGACCCGGCCCGGATTGATTTCGGCGGCCCTGAAGTCATACCGACCGAATTGCTCGGTCCTGAGGGAAAAGGGATACTGGCCCGCAATCAGGGGGCCGTGTCCTTCGACCGGTTCGGGCGTCGGCCAACCTATCTGTCGTTTCGATTTGTCGGGCCCGGGGCTGCTATCGGCCGGGGAACTGAAAAGGGCGGGCGCGATGAATTGACCGGCCTGAGAATCCTGGCTATCGATGACCAACAGATGATTCTGGATCTTCTGGCCGGGATTTCCGCGTCGTTGGGTTTGAAGTTGACGGCCATCCAGGATCCGCTTCGGGCGTTGGAGTTGTTTAAACGGGAGCCGTTCGATCTGGTTATGGTCGATCTGGTCATGGTGGACAGTTCCGGATGGGATGTCGCCCGGCAGGTCAAGCTATTATCGCCCGATACCCCCGTGATCCTCATGACCGGCTGGGGATTGAACATTACTCCGGAGGAAGCCGCCCGGGGCGGGGTCGATATCACCCTGGCCAAACCGTTCAAGATCGAGCAGCTCACCGAGGTCATCCGTCAGGCGCGACAAAAACGCATCCCCTCGTAAGTCTTCTCCTAAAACCTTCCTCATTTTTGCCGATACCATAGTAGAACTGGTCAAATCGCCGGGCCTGGAAGGCTTTTGGGGGATCATGAAAGAGCTAAAATACATCGAGAAAATCCGCCGCGAAGACTCGTTGCTATCGCTTCCTCAAAGTTTGTCGCAGATATTGAATATGGTTGGCCAGGAGGATTTCTCGGTCGACGACCTGACCAGGGTCATTTTGAAAGACCCCGGCCTGACCAGCAAAATCCTTAAATTGGTCAATTCCGCCTTCTACCATCGGCATACGCACATCGCGACGGTCAATCAGGCGGTCATGATGCTGGGGATTATCCAGGTCAAATGCCTGGCCTTGTCGGCGTCGGTATTCCGTCCGGACATCCTGGCCAATAAGTACAAAATTGACGTCAAAGACCTGTTTAGCCATTTCATATCGGTGGCGTTGGGCAGCCGGATGCTGGCCGAGGCGACCGAATTGGAATCGACCGAAGAGGCGTTTATCGCCGGCCTCCTGCACGATATCGGCGTGATCTATCTCGTCCACCATTTTCCGGCGGACTACCAGGAGGTGCTCAGCCGGTTGGACAAGTATCCTCGGTTGATCGACGCCGAACGGGATATCCTGGGCACCGATCATGCCGCCCTGGGACGAATCCTGGCCGAAAAGTGGAATTTCCCGCAACCGTTGACCGAAGCAATCGCGTTGCATCACGAGATCCCCGATTCCGTTACCGACGTGCGCCTGGTTCACATCGTCCAGGTGTCGGAGTTGCTCAACAAGCCGATGATGGATGACCGTTCGCGCGGCCTCGAACAACGGTTGATCTCGCTGGAGCTTTTGTCCAAGGCGCTGAACATAAGCCGCAAGAAGCTGGATGAGATTTCGTTCTCCCTGCTGACCGAGACGATCAGCACGGCCGAGTATATGGGGATCGATATCGGCGATCCCGTGGAGATTCTGGGTCGGGCGAACAAGGAATTATATACGTCCTTTATCACGATCGAAGACCTCTTCCGGGAGCGGCAGGAACTGACTCAGCGGATTCTTTCCGAGGAGCGGCGGGCGACCATGCTGGAAACGAAAAACGTCGCCATGGCCACTCTTTCCCACTACGTCAACAACGCCGCGATGGCCATCTCGGGACGGGCGCAACTGATCCGGATGCTCAAGGGCAAAGGGAATATCGTCGACCCGGATAACCGGCTCGACACCGTCCTGCAGGTCGTGGACAAATCGATCAAGAAAATCATGGCCGTGCTTTCGGAGATGCGCGAACTGACCAACCTCGACGAACTCGAGAAATATTCCGAGTCGAAGGCCGTCAATATCGACGAACGGATCAGACAACGGATGGAGCAGATGTCGGATGACGTCGGTTTGGAAATGACGAAAGCCCCAACTCCCCGCAAATAATCATTGCCGCCGGACAACCGCAGCCGTATTTTGGAGGCGTCATTTGGGAGGACGCGTGCTCCGATTCGTGACTGCAGGAGAGTCGCATGGCCGGGCCTTGATCGGCCTGGTGGAATCATATCCGGCCGGTTTCCCTCTGTCTCGTGACGCTATCGACCGGCAACTGGCCCGCCGCCAGCGCGGCTACGGCCGCGGCCCGCGCATGCGCCTGGAACATGATCGGGCGATCATCCTCACCGGGGTTCGGCACGGCCGGACTCTCGGCTCTCCCATCACCGTCATGATCGAAAACCGGGACTGGCGGGACGATATGACTATCGAATTGCCCTCCAAACGGACATCCCGGCAAATTTCGATTCCCCGGCCGGGGCACGCCGATCTGGCCGGGGCGATCAAGTATGATACCCGTGATATCGGCGACGTTCTCGAACGGGCGTCCGCCCGCGAGACGGCCGTCC